>NZ_JAUBVR010000002.1:0-244170 GCF_036705955.1 Microcoleus sp. A6-C6
TCAAGGTAAAAGTGCAATGGCTTTTTTCCGTGATGCTATATCTGCCCATTTTTGTGACTTATTTATGCCTTCTTTAATTCCCCAATCTTAGACCTGAATCCTTACGTTGTTTGATTAAAATGTCATGGGTATCGAATCTTTGTTTGATGATTTGTACTTCCATGTCGGCGTTCGATAAATCTTCGGTGGGATTCTGAATCGCAAATAATGGCTGAAGTTCGGGGGCGGGAGATGTGCGGGTTTTGATGCGGTTTTGTACGAGTTCTAGTAGTTGCAAACTGGGGGCGTATTTCACGCCGCTGGGGAAGCAGTCTAGGAGGTTTCCGCGAAAAAACATTGTTTCTTGGGTGAACCGGGTTTGTGATGTGAATGGTAGGGCGTGGAGGGGGAATAGGTGCAGGTAGCGATGGGGTACTAATATTAGTTGGTGGCAATGATTGGGGATTTTGGCGACTATCTCGTTGAGGCGCAAGATTTCGGAGAGTTTGTCCAGTTTTGCCGATAGGGTTTTTTGCCAGATTTTTTGTTTGGCTTTGTCGCGGTATTCGTTGAGATAGTCGTTTTTCCAGGTTTCTAATTCGGCTAATTCGGTGGCGGTTATTGGTACTAAGTCTATTTTGTCGCGGGTGATGATGAAGGCTGATCCTCCCCAGTCTTGGTTGTTAAATTTGGGGTTGCCGATGTACCATTCTACAATTACTGTTTCTGTATCTAATGTTTGCTGGAATTCGGCGATGTTTATGGGTTCGACTTTTTGAGTTAGGGTGAATTCTGGTTCTCGCTTTTTGATCTGTTTCAGCAATTGTTCTAATTGCTGCAATGTTGTTGCTAATTTGTCTTTTTCTTGTTGAAATGATTCGGGGCTGAGAATGTGGGTTTGAGTTGGGCGTTGTGTGTCGGAGTCTTCGGGAACCCCCCCCAGCCCCCCCTTGCTAAGGGGGGGAGGAAGAGGGGGAGTCGATGATTGTATTTCTAGGAATTGTTGGGAGGCGGCGATTTGGCGGCGCAGGTTTCTGAGTTGTTGTTTCTCGGATTCTGTGGCTGTTTTGGGAGAGATTTCGCGGTTGATGAAGAGTTCGACTAGGTAGCGGGATTTGCTGCGTTCTACGGTTTGGACTGCTTTGTGATATTGTTGGTGATTGATGCAGGATTGCATCATTTTTTCGTAGATGTTGAGGTTTTCTTCGATGATTTGTCGTTTGCGACTTTGGGATGTTACCCACTCGCGGGTTTGTTCGACTGCTTCGATGGCTTTTTCGTAGCCGAAGATGGCTGTTTCCCACAAACTTTCGGCAAATCCTAAATGGCCTAAGTTTCGGCCTGTTTGCAGACAGTCAAGGGGTAAGGTGGTAGGAGTGCAGAATTCTAAAGCTGCTTTATGAGATTTAATCGCCCTTTCTAAATTATCACCCCTGTCTCCCTTGATTCTGGAATAGTAAGCATTTGCCAAATTATTTTGAGTCGTTGCCCAATATTCAGGAAAAGCTTGCCGGGTGTAAACTTGTAAAGCTGCTTCATAACATTTAATCGCCCTTTCTAAATTATCACCCCTGTCTCCCTGGATTCTGGAATAGTAAGCATTTGCCAAATTATTTTGACTCCTTGCCCAATATTCGGGAAAAGCTGCGCGGGTGTAAACTTGTAAAGCAGCTTCATAACATTTAATCGCCCTTTCTAAATTATCACCCCTGTCTCCCTGGATTCTGTCACTGTAAGCAAGTGCCAAATTATTTTGAGTATCTGCCCAATATTGGGGAAAAGCTGGGCGGGTGCGAACTTGTAAAGCTGCTTTATAAAATTTGATCGCCCTTTCTAAATTATCACCTTTGTCTCCCTTGATTCTGGAATAGTAAGCAAGTGCCAAATTATTTTGAGTCGTTGCCCAATATTGGGGAAAAGCTGGGCGGGTACGAACTTCTAAAGCAGCTTCATAAAATGCGATCGCCCTTTCTAAATTATCACCCCTATCTCCCTTGATTCTGGAATAGTAAGCATTTGCCAAATTATTTTGAGTCATTGCCCATTGTTCGGGAAAAGCTGGGCGGGTGCGAACTTGTAAAGCAGCTTCATAAAATGCGATCGCCCTTTCTAAATTATCACCCCTGTCTCCCTTGATTCTGTCATTGTAAACAGTTGCCAAATTATTTTGAGTATCTGCCCATTGTTCGGGAAAAGCTGGGCGGGTGCGAACTTCTAAAGCTGCTTCATAAAAGCCGATCGCTTTTTCTAAATTATCACCCCTGTCTCCCTTGATTCTGTCACAGTAAACATTTGCTATACCGTTTTGAAACATTGCCCAATCTTCTGGGTAATCTGCGCGGGTAAAAATAGTTAATCCTATATCCAGACAAGCAATCGCAATCTCTATGTTGCTTCTGCGACTGCCTTGCTGAAGACTGAAAAATTTAAGAGTTAAATCGTATAATATCTTGGCACGAGTTTCTGCTCGATCTGCATCTAGATCGGGCAGGGTTTCTGTTGCCCACTCTCGCAAATATTCGGCAAATTCATCGTCTAATAATTCTAAATTCGCTTGCAGGATGGCGGTTTGTTCTTCGCTGGGACAGCAAAAGAGAGATTGAATCAGATTTTGATCGGCTTCCCGGCGTTCTTCGTTCATTTTTGACTACCCATGTTTGTTGAATTTTACATTTTTTGCGCGGGGAAAACAAGGGTTTTTTGGGTGGGTTTCTGGGGCTCAAGAAACCGGGTTTTTATGGATATTTAGGGTTATTTGCAAGTATTTGGGAGAAAAACCCGGTTTCTGGGTGGGTGGCTGGGTTCTGGCATAGACTTTTGTTTACCGCCGAGGCCAGATCCCCCCTAGCCAGGGCGGGCACGGGGGCACCGCCCCTACGAAGGGGGGGACAAGATTCCGATCAAAGTCCCCCTTCTTAAGGGGGATTTAGGGGGATCTAGCCTCCGCTATAAACGAGAGATAAAAAGGGTTTTAGTCTCCCACACAAAACCCAGACTAACCCAACCCTTCAACCAACAAATTCCGAGCACTTTCCAACGCTGACTGCAACTTACTAGCATCACGTCCCCCAGCCTGCGCCAAATTAGGTCGCCCGCCGCCTTTACCGCCACAAAGTTGAGCAATTCCCCCAAGAAACTTGCCAGCTTGCAATCCCTTCCGATTAACTTCAGGACTAAAAGCAGCCACCAAACTCACCTTGTCAACATCAGCAACCGAAGCCAAAACAACCGCAGCATTTCCTAACTTTTGCTGCAACCTTTCCGCCGCAGTTTTCAGCGCTTCTGCATCCACATCTCCCAATTGAGCTACAATGATTTTGAAATCACCGATCGCCTCAGCCGCATTTAACAACTGGTCAGATTTCGCGATCGCCAATTCCGACTTCACAGCAGCCAACTGCTTCTGAGTATCCTTCAACTCATTCTGCAAATTAGTAATCCGGTTGGGTAACTCTTCCGGCTTCGCCTTAAATCGATCGCCCAAATCGCGCACAACCTTGTCACGCACATTCAAATAATCCAAAACAGCCTGGCCCGAAACCGCCTCAATCCGGCGAGTACCAGCCGCAACCCCCGCCTCCGAAACAATCTTAAACAGCCCGATTTCAGCCGTATTGTTGACGTGAGTCCCCCCGCACAATTCCATCGAAACGCCAGGAAAATCGATTACCCGCACCACGTCGCCGTACTTCTCGCCAAACATCGCTGTAGCGCCTTTTTCCCTCGCTTGGGCGATCGGCATTTCTGCAACTTCAGCAGCGTGGGCTTCAGCAATCCAACTATTAACTAAATCCTCAATTTTTTCCAACTCTTCTGCTGTCACAGCGCGGGGAGAATTGAAATCAAATCGCAATCTTTCCGTCGATACCAGGGAACCCGCTTGGGAAATTGAATCATCTACAATTTTTCGCAAAGCTGACTGTAATAAGTGAGTTGCTGTGTGGTTGGCTTGAATTCGGCGGCGGCCGCTATTGTCAATTTTTGCAGTCAAACTATCGCCAACTTTCAGCATTCCCCGTTCCACCAAGCCGAAATGCACGAAGAAATCCGATTCCTTCTTCACATCATCAACTCTCACCAACAAACCATCACCATTTTCTCCGCTTTTCAAATAACCTTTATCCCCAAGTTGTCCGCCGGATTCTGCATAAAACGGCGTTTTGTTCAACACAATTTGTACCTCGGTTCCCGCCTCTGCTGATGCCACAGCTTGGCCGTCAACTAAGATAACTTCCACTTCAGCTAAACTAGATAATTCAGCATAACCGACAAACTCAGTTCCTTGGATAGTTTCAGCCAACTTATCTAAGGAACCCTGCACCGTCAAATCAATGGTTTGATGAGCTTCTTTGGCGCGAGTTTGCTGTTCCTTCATCGCGACTTCAAAGCCGTCTAAGTCAACAGTAATTCCCTGTTCCTCAGCAATTTCTTGAGTCAGTTCTAAGGGGAAACCGTAGGTATCGTAAAGGGTGAAAGCATCTTGTCCGCTGATTTGTAGGTTGGCTTGCTGTTTTGTGCGATCGACAATTTCCTCCAGCAGCTTCTCTCCGCGTTCCAAAGTCTTGAGAAACTGCGCCTCTTCCCTTGCCAATTCCGCCTTAATTTGAGCTTCCCGCGATCGCACGTTGGGATACGCTGCTTCCGAAAGGGCGATCGCGCTTTCGGCCACTCGCACCGTAAATTCGCCCTGAATTCCAATCAGCCGCCCGTGGCGCACCACCCGGCGAATCAACCGGCGCAAAATGTAACCGCGCCCTACATTCGACGCGCGAATTTCGTCCGCAATCATGTGTACCACAGCCCGAATATGGTCGCCAATTACTTTCAGCGAAACCTTGACATTTTCATCGCTATTGTGGTAATCAATTCCGGCAATTTCCGCCGCCGATTGGACGATCGGAAAAATCAAATCTGTTTCGTAATTGTTAGGGACTTTCTGGAGGATTTGCGCCATCCGTTCCAATCCCATCCCAGTATCAATATTTTGATTTTGCAGCGGTGTTAAATTGCCCTCTGCATCTTTATTGTACTGCATGAAAACCAGGTTATAAAATTCGATAAACCTGCTATCATCTTCGAGGTCGATATTATCGCCTCTTTCTGGGTGGAAATCGTAATAAATCTCAGAACACGGGCCGCACGGGCCTGTGGGGCCAGATTGCCAGAAATTGTCTGCTTCTCCCATGCGTTGAATGCGATCGCCCGGAATGCCAATTTCATCGCGCCAAATCGCAAAGGCTTCGTCATCTTCTCGGAAAACACTCACAACTAAATTGGACGCTGGTAAACCGAAAACTTCCGTGGAAAGTTCCCAAGCCCACGCGATCGCCTGTTTTTTGAAATAATCCCCAAAACTGAAGTTACCCAACATCTCAAAAAACGTGTGGTGGCGGGCGGTGCGGCCGACGTTTTCGATGTCGTTGGTGCGGATGCACTTTTGCGAAGTCGTAGCGCGCGGTGATTCTGCGGTGCGCTGGCCGAGAAATATCGGCTTGAATTGTAGCATTCCGGCGATCGTCAGCAACACTGTCGGATCTTCGGGAACCAAAGAAGCGCTCGGTAATATTTTATGTCCGCGATCGGCGTAAAAGTCGAGGAATGTTTGGCGAATTTGACTACCACTGAGAAACTTAGGAGAAATAGACATGACAAAAATTGTTAAGTATGTAAAGATGTCGCAACAATAGAATTTATAGGACTTACGCACGGATGTCCAGAAACCGGGTTTTTCAACCAGAATACTTGCTTAAAATCCTCAATTTCGGTGAAAAAACCCGGTTTCTTTGTTCGGAGTGCGTGAGTCCTAACTTACATCTATGTGGATATTCATATCATTATACTTAGTAATGTAAAGACCCATCAAGTTTTGCAAATTGTGCTTTACTCCTCCCAAAGCTCGTGCTAACTTAATAATAGACACCGGGACAGAAAGAAACAGGAGGTCGCTATACTTAGAAACAAAGTTCGAGGATATAGGCATGGTGTCTCCGGTCTAGATTCCCAAGAGCAGCCGAAATTAACCGAACACAACTTGGAATAGTGGTAGAACTGCCGATCGCGCAGTCAAGCCAAACCGCAGTCGAGTCAGACTTATTGTGCTTGCGGATTAAAAGTAAAGTTGCACAAGTTGTAAACCCTAGTAAGAAGTAATTGTTCTTTACCGGAAACACATCTCGTTTGTTACAAAAAACAAAGCTCTCATATTATTGGGTCTGGTCGTTGTCGATCGGGCCCTACGCTTTTTTATAGGGAAGGGGAAGACGGGGAGACGGGGGGAGAGAGGGAGACGGGGAGAGATTTTGAACTCTACTCTTTAGTCCGCGGAGGCGGACGAAAGTTTGTCTTGGCGCGGTTTCAACCGCCGACTTTGATCTTTCAAGTGATGTTTTATACATAATGGCACCTGTGCGATCGCCCCCGCCCGTTTTTTGCCGTGGCCAGGCCCTCTGGCCCACCGGCACTGTCAATATGGGATATCATAGAAAAATCTGTACAAAACATTAAAACCTACGTCGCTGGCTGCGAGACAGTCTACAATTGAGCAGCTTGCTGCAAGGCAAGCATAGCAAACCGCTATTTTAGAGAGCCTCGTTGTGGCTCTGATGATTGACTCCAAGAACCTGAATTTCAGGAGATTTAGAGTGAAATTTCTCAAGAATCTCATCCCCGACGAAGGGGTGGGACTGTCTAACATTCGAGCTATGCCAAGTCAAAAAATCCCTATAGCTGACAACTGTCACCAATCACAGTAAAAGTCGGCAGCACATATTTTGAGGCTGCTCAAACGGTTCGACTAGCCGTTTAACAAAAAATATAGTACAGTTCTTAAACTCACAATTTTTGGAGATTCAAGGTAAAATCATGGCCGAAATAACCAAAGAAGAAATGCGCGAGCGGCTGGGAAATATCGACCAGATTCGAGATATAATTTTCGGGGCGCAGCTTAGAGAATACGACAATCGCTTCGATAAAATAGATTCTGAGATGTCAATGATGCAGCAAGATATGCAAGCTCGCATCGAACAAGTGAAAACAGTTCTATCCGCAGAAATGAGGGCGGCAGTTGATTCGTTAGAAAAGAAAGTTAAATCGCTCACCTCAAACACGCAAGAAGAAACCACCGATCTCCGGCAGCAAATCGATCGCGTTAACCGCAAATGCTCCAGCACCATCGAAGCCCTCGACGAGGCGATAGACAATCAAACCAGTTCCATTCGCGACGAACTCTCCCAAACCAGAGAGCGACTCTCCGAAGAAACTCGCACTTTGAAAACACAGGTTTTTGAAGAACTCGATCGCCGCTTTTCCATGCTCAGAGATGTTAAAGTTTCCAGAGACGACATGGCAGAAATTCTGTTTGAACTAGGCATGAGGCTCAAAGGAACAGAATTTGTCCCCGAACTTAAAGGCGTTACTGATAATAAGTTAAATAACGAATTCTTGTTGCCGGAGCGCCACAATCACGGATAATAACGCATGGCTTTACCGAAAGAAAATCCGGAAGTTGAAAATCAGCTAGAGGGTTTTGTTTCTCAACCTGACGAGTCTGCTGCTCATGCAGCAACCCAGCTAGAACCCTTGCTGAATCTGTTGCTCGATCTCAAAATTATTGCTGGTTCAAAACAGCAAAATCCAGAGTCCGAAGCTGACAACAGCGACAACAATAATCAAGCTGGGGCCCTCGGCGGGTTGATGGATTTGTTAAGTATTTCCTCCGCAGAGCCAGAGGAAATTACAGCGCAGCAAAATCCAGAGTCCGAAGGTGACAGCAGAGACAAAAACGATCGAGCTGGGGCCCTCGGCGGGTTGATGGGTTTGCTAGGTATTTCCTCCGCAGAGCCAGAGGAAATTGCAGCGAGTGTCCCAGAAACTGGCTCTCGCCAACCGGATTCCACTGCTTCCCCGGCTGTTGCAGATGAGTCCAAAAGTAGGCTATTCGCTACTCACAAACTCAACAGTTCAGACCTCGAGAAAAACTATTCCTCAGCTAAAACTATAGATGTTTTAGCAGATGTTTCTGCGATCGCTCAGACGGATTTTGAGCAAGCATCGCCACCGATAACAGAATTGCCCAACTCGAAAAAATTAGATTCTCCCCAGTACGTACAGGCGGAAAAATTCCAGGATTTTGACACCGCTTTAGAGGATTCGCCCACTCCCCAAACTGTGGCATCACCCGCAGCAACTGATCCGAATTGCGCCGTTCCCACACTTTCACAGCCGTCAGAAAAAATATATTTTGATGCGGTGGTTGCTTCGCTACCGTCAATGCCAGACTTGCAAGAACAGGCGACACCGATATCCCAGCGAGCAGAAATATTAGGCGAAATTAAACAAGACTTAAATGAAGCCGACAACGCGATGGGAAGGCTGCAAAATCTCATTTTTGGCTCGCAAATGTCGGATATCGAGCAAGTGAAAAATCTCCTGGAACAAAATGACTTGCCGGGGGTGCGCCACCTGCTGACAACCATCGACGATAAATTAGGAAAACTCGAACACCAAATCCACGATCCCCAAGAGCTGATCGCGCTGATGCTGCCTTGGATCGCAGAAATTCTTAGCCGCAAAATTACCGATTCCAGAGAAGAAGTTGTTAAGGCGATAGTGCCAATTATTGATGAAGTAATTAGGGCAAAAACGGTAGAAAACAGGCCAGCAATGAGTTCGGCGATCGCTGAATTGCTCCCAGACGCCCTTGCTCAACAAATAAAAAATTCGCCCCAAGAAATTGCTAAGGCGATCGCCCCAGAAATCGGCATGGCAATTAAAGAGCAAATTCGCCTCGACCAAGAGTCGATCGCCCAAGCCCTCGCCCCGGAAATGGGCAAAGCGATTACAGCCCAAATAGCACTCGAACGCGACTCTATGGTGGATGCTCTCTATCCCGTCATTGGCAGCACTATTTCCAGATACATGGCAGAAGCTATCAAGACAATCAATGAAAAAGTGTCAAATGCCATGAGCATGGAAGGAGTTGGGCGCAAAATTCGCTCCCAAGTACAAGGAGTCTCCGAAGCTGAATTAATCCTCAGAGAATCAATACCTTTTACAGTCCAAGCAGCATTCTTAATTCACAAAGCATCAGGCTTGGTAATTTCCGAATCTCAACACTCAGGCGACTACCAGTTAGAATCGGAAATGGTAGCAGGAATGCTCACAGCTATTCGCAGCTTTGTTAACGAGTGCATCGTTCAGCCAGGAGAAATTTCCGAACTAAATCAAATTGAATACGGCGATTCAAAAATTATACTAGAAGTAGCGGGATACTGCTACATGGCAGTGGTAATTAAAGGAGAACCGCCAGACTCGTTCATCAACAAAGTCCGACAAACAGTTAGTAAACTTATCCTTAATTACGCTAAATTAATTCACGAGTTTAACGGCGATCCCGGTACTATACCGCAGTCATTGCACCCGTTGATCCAAAGTTTATTAGACCCGCCCAACAAGGAAAAATCAACAAAACCCCCCTTGATGCTGCTCGGCCTGAGCATGGCAGCGCTGAGCTTAATCTTAGTACCTTGGGGAATTTATCAGCACCGCAGCAGCATCGACCGCCGCCTCGAAGCAAATGCCGCTTTAGCTCTAGCCTCGACCCCAGAATTAGCGGTTTACCGCTTAAGCGTCGACGTTGAGGGCAACACTCTTAAGTTAACCGGAAAATTGCCAAATCCAGAATTGCGAGCAAAAGCCGCAAAAATAGCCGCATCAACTGCACCAAATCTGAAATTAGACAATCAAATTATCGCTGTAGATGTACCTCCCGATCCAGTTTTGACGGCGGCTGAGGTGCAGCGGATTACTGTTGTTTTGAACCGCTTATCGGGCGTTTCTATTTCTAGTCAGTATGGCGATCGCAAAGTTACAGTAGAGGGGACAGTCATGGATGATGCAGACTCACAAAAAATTGCTCAGTCCCTCAAGCAAATTCCCGGCGTTCAGTCCGTCGTCAGCACTGTTAAACTAGATCCGCTGAAGATTTCCAGCCGCATCTACTTCGACCAAGGAACGACAACATTAAACTCAACATCTGGAGACATCATCGCCAGTGTCAAAAATTTCATGGATCAATATCCTCAAAAACAGATTAAGATAATTGGACACAGCGATCGCACTGGGGAACTTGTCACAAATCAACGGTTGTCGCTCCAGCGTGCCGCAGCAGTGCGAGAGGCTTTAGTGCGCGTCGGTGCTGACCCGAAACGCCTCCAAGTGGTTGGTAGCCAAAATCCTCCCGCAGGCGTGGAACCGAATCAACCGCTACTTTTAAGCAGATGCGTGATATTTGAACCAATAACTAAGACCATCAACAGCAAATAATTATGTCAGTTACTATATCTAAAAAAATGTGCATGATCGGCGACTTTGGCGTCGGCAAAACCAGCCTAATCCGCCGTTTAGTCGATCAGCAATTCAGCGACGAGTACCTCTCCACTGTCGGAGTAAAAATTTCCCGCAAAACTATCATATTAGAAAACACCAAACAGCAGGAAAATGTCACAGCAAAGTTGCTGATTTGGGACTTAGAAGGGCATACAAAATTCAAAGGAATTGCACCGACTTACTTGCAAGGAGCTAGCGGCGTTTTAATCGTTGCCGATGTCAGCCGAACCGAAACAGTTGAGCGAATCTCCGAACACATTAAGCTTTTCTCTTCAGTCAATCCCAAAGGATCAATTATCATCGCTTTGAACAAAGTAGACTTAATTGACGAGGAAAAATTGGCACTGCTAGTAGAAATTTCTCACTCAATTGGTCAAGACAAAGTAATAGCAGTTTACACCACATCGGCTAAAACAGGCAAAGACGTTGACGAAATTTTTCATAAACTAGCTTACACAATGGTAGAACAAGTATGAACCCCCTTTTTAGAAAGCTCTTGGGCCAGCGACAAACAGAGTATTTGATAGTAAATCACAATTTCATCATTCAAGAAATCTCCGCCGAAGTCCAGCATTACGCCGATACTCCCGGTGAGGCGCTCCCCGGTGCAGATGCTCGCA
Source organism: Microcoleus sp. A6-C6 (assembly GCF_036705955.1). Classification (NCBI taxonomy): domain Bacteria; kingdom Bacillati; phylum Cyanobacteriota; class Cyanophyceae; order Oscillatoriales; family Microcoleaceae; genus Microcoleus; species Microcoleus sp. A6-C6. The sequence goes on from NZ_JAUBVR010000002.1 coordinate 10,986, forward strand.
TCAGTTTTCCCGAACTGATTGGTATTGAAAATATCCTGATGTCCATCGCAATGGGACGGCGGCCGAATTTTGAACTCAAAGGTATCGCTCGGTTTACCGACAACAACCGCCCTTTATACTTCGATATGTTGGCTATAGAACATGAAAACGAACAAGATATGGCAAGTAATTTGCTAATTTTGATTGAAGATGCCACCGAAAAAATGGTGATGAAGCAATCCTTGATTCAAAGAGCGAATGAAGCTAATCTTTTGCTGAGCGCCTTAGCCGCTTCTAAAGATTATATAGATAAAGTTATTGGCTCGATGGGCGATGCTTTGTTAGTGACAACAACCTTAGGAATTATCAAAACAGTCAATCAATCGGCACAATGGTTATTTGGGTACAGCGAAGCAGAATTGATCGACCATCCCCTCTCCATAATAGTAGTCGAAGAAACCTTGCTTTACCAAGCTCGCCACCGCTATATCTTGTCTCAAAAAGAGCTGCTTCGAGAACTCGAAGTAGTCTGCACTACTAAAGCAGGAGCAGAAATTTGGGTAGAATTTTCCTGTTCGGCAATTCAGACAGAATTAAAGGGGCTGTACGATTTTGTCTATATCGGCAGGGACATCACAGAACGCAAGCAAAAAGACATGGAAATTCGCCGCTCTTTGGCAAAAGAGCAAGAACTCAGACAGCTAAAATCTCGTTTTTTCTCGATGCTCGCTCACGAATTCAGCAATCCTTTAAATACAGTATTATTTGCTACTCAAATCCTTAAAGAATACGGCGACGAAATCACCCAAGCGGAAAAACAAGAATATCTCGAACACGTTAAATCAGCATCTAAATATATGGCTCAGCTATTAGATGATGTGCGGTTGCTCAGCAGCGCCGAAGCAGGAAAACTCCAATTCAATCCCGCACCAGTTGACTTGCAAAATTTTTGCCGCGAGTTAGTAGAGTCCATTAAAATTAGTTACGGACAAAATCATAAAATTAACTTTACTTGCCGAAAATCTCTTCCGCCCGCGAAACAAACTGATCGGGAGTTGGAGGAAACAGAATACTGGCCCGCACTGGATGCCAAATTGCTGCGACACATCTTGACAAATTTGCTTTCAAATGCTGTCAAATATTCGCCGATCGACAGCTATATTGATTTTCAATTAAATTGTCGTAATGAAGAAGCTATATTTAAAATTAAAGACGCAGGCATTGGCATTCCTATAGAAGACCAAGAACAACTGTTTGAATCTTATTACAGAGCCCAAAATGTCGGAAAAATACCCGGTACAGGACTGGGTTTATCCATAGTCAAGCAGTGTGTAGACTTGCACGGAGGTCAAATCGAATTTTCCAGCGACACAGGGTTAGGCACTACCTTTATAGTCACCATTCCCTTTTACAAATAGAGGTAATACAATTTTCGTATTGAAGCATTGAAGATTTTTGATTTGGGCATGACCCCGCCCCAAAATGGGTACTTGCTTTCCGACGCGAGCGTCAGGGTCGAACCCAAAATTTTAGACAAAAGTTCAAGCTGCCAGATTCATCTGTGGAGTAAATCTAAAATCTAAAATCTAAAATCTAAAATCTAAAATCTAAAATCTAAAATCTAAAATCTAAAATCTAAAATCTAAAATCGACTAATGACTAATGACTAATGACTAATGACTAATAACTAATAACTAATGACTAATGACTATCACGAACAGAGGGCGCGTTCACCAATAAAAAATCCAACATGACAACCCTGTTAAAAAAACTGTTGGTTCCCCACCACTTGGAGTACCTATCACTGGATCAAGACTTTTTCATCGAAGAGATATCTCTCAATGTGCAGCGCTTTGCTGACTGTCCCGATGAAGTAGTTGCCGGCAACGATGTGCGCCTTCCCTTTCCCGAATTGGTGGGAACTGAAGAAATTTTAATCGATATTTTGGAAGGGCGGTTGCCAAACTTTGAATTTAAAGCGATAACTCGGGTATTAGAAAATGGCTCGCGGCTTTATTTTGATATGTATATCGTCGAACTCAAAAATGACGAGAACGATCACAGATTAATTGTATTTTTTGAAGACGTAACCGACAGGATGGGTTTGGAACAAACTCTAGTCCAAGCTACCAATGAAATGAATATTTTATTGAGTACCTTAGCCGCTACTAATAATTATGTTGAAAAAATCATTACTTCAATGGCCGAAGTTTTGTTGGTGACAACGGGATCGGGAAAAATCAAAAAAGTCAATCAAGCGGCTCAAGATTTGTTCGGTTACAGCGAATCAGAATTAGTAGGCGAGCAAATAGACACCCTTGCTGCTGAGGGCGCATCTTTGCAAGCAGTCAGCCAAGAGCCGCTTCAACAATCTCAAACTAGCACTGAAGTAATTTGCACGGGAAAAACCGGAGAAAAGCTCACAGTTTCGTTTTCCTGTACGGCGATTCCGACTGATATTAAAAGCTTTTCTGAAGCAAGGGCTGCCATCGAAGATTTCGTGTACATTGGCCGCGACATGACAGACAGACAGCGAGCCCGCAAGCGAAAAGTAGCTCAGTACGTCACCACTCACATCCTCTCTACATCCGAAACAATCAAAAAAGCTCTAGCAGCAATTCTCCCGGCAATTTGCGACAGTTTGGGGTGGGATACTGCCGAACTTTGGATGCCGGAAGCTGGGAAAAAACTGCTGTTAGGAAGTAAGAGAATAACTACGATTTATGACACCAATTTGCTGCGGTGCGTCACGAGTTGGACAAAACCCTCAGTTTCTATCCCCAAATTTGCCGAATTGGCCGAACAAATGACCTGTGGATTCGGGGAAGGATTGTCTGGTCTCATTTGGGCCAGCGGTTCCTCGGAGTGGATTGCGGATGTCACAAAAAGTGACAATTTTCTGCGCCGAGAAATCGCCGCCGAAGAAGGACTGCACGGAGCTTTTGGCTTCCCTATTTTGGGTGACTACGAACAGGAAAATTCTGAAAGATCTGTGTTGGGAGTGATGACTTTCTTCAGCCGCGAAGTGCAGTGTTTTGATGAAGAATTGCTCCAGACAATGGCAACAATCGGCAGCCAAGTTGGTCAATTTATCAAGCGCAAGCAAGCCGAAATAGCTTTGCGGGAAAGCGAAGAACAACTGCGAGACTTATTTGAAAATGCTACTGATTTAATTCAAAGTATTGGAGCCGACGGTCATTTTTTGTATGTGAATCGGGCTTGGCGGGAAACTCTGGGCTATAGCGAAGCAGAAATTGCAAAAATGACTGTTTTTGATATTATTCATCCTAATAGTTCCCAAGAGTCTATTGATATATTGTATCAAGCTATTGTCAAAAAAAACATCAATAAAAATACATTTTATCCAGACTATATTCAAGCAATATTTATCACTCAACAAAACGAACAAATTTTGCTAGAAGGTAGCATAAGCTGTAAGTTTTCAGAAGGATCGTTAGTAGCGATTCGCGCTATTTTGCGAGATATTACTGCTCGAAAGATGGCGGAAGATGCTCTAGCAAAATCTGCGTCCTTGCTGCAAGCAACGTTTGATTCTACTGCTGACGGTATTTTGGCTATTGACAGGAACGGGAAAATAGTCACTTTCAATCGAGAATTTGTGGAAATGTGGGGCGTACCTAGCGACGTGATGGCGCTGCGAGACGACGAGACAATGATCGCTTTTGTGCAGAACCAACTCAAAGACCCTCAAGCATTCCAAGAGAGAATAGAATCGCTTTACGAGCAGCCCGAAGCCGAAAGTTTTGACTTGTTGGAATTTCAAGACGGCAGATTTTTTGAACGCTATTCGGAACCGCAGCGGCTGGGAGATAAAATTATCGGCAGAGTCTGGAGTTACCACGATATTACGGAACGCAAGCAAGCAGAAGATGCCTTGCGGGAAGAACAAGAAAAATCAGAAAAGTTGCTGTTAAATATCTTGCCCAAGGCAATAGCAGAACGCTTGAAGAAAAACGAAACTACTATTGCCGAATACTTTCCCGAAGTGACTGTTTTGTTTGCAGATATTGTGGGGTTTACAGCTTTGTCTGCGGTCATGAATCCGATCGACCTCGTGGTACTCCTGAATCAGATTTTTTCAGGATTCGACCTGTTGTGCGAACGGCATGGCTTAGAGAAAATCAAGACTATCGGCGACGCATATATGGCGGTGGGAGGGCTGCCAAGTCCCCGCGCCGATCACGCTGAGGCGATCGCCCAAATGGCCTTAGATATGCAAACAGAGATAGCTCGGTTTAATGCTAACAATAATAAATATTTTAGCATCCGCATCGGGATTCATAGCGGCCCGGTCGTTGCGGGAGTAATTGGGATCAAAAAGTTTATTTACGATTTGTGGGGCGACACGGTAAATATTGCTTCCCGGATGGAATCTCACGGTTTGCCTTGGCGGATTCAAGTCAGCGAAACTACTTATAAGTTATTGGAACACAAATATTTGCTTCAGGAGCGGGGAACTATTGAAGTTAAAGGCAAAGGGGGAATGAAAACTTATCTGCTGGTTGGTAAAAAAACAATTAGTCATTAGTCATTAGTCATTAGTCATCGGTCATTAGTCATCGGTCATCGGTCATCAGTCATGAGTCATCAGTTATCAGTCATCTGGCTGAGGACTAAAAGTGTTGCTAAAGTTAGTTAATAATACTTTTTAGGTCTAGACTGATGGAATTTGCTAATTTGTTGACAAATTTACGATCGCCCTTAGCAGCTATCGATCGCCATCCTGTGACGGTTGCGCCCTCAACTTCCGTCGGGGATGCGATCGCCCTGATGCGTCTGGCGAGAAACCCTTGTCCGCTGCCAGACTCAAACGCAACGGTAAAACCATTGATTAGTTGCGTCTTAGTTGTCGAGGAAAATCAGCTAGTCGGACTGCTAAGCCAAGGTGATATGCTGAACCTAGCCACCGAATCAGGATGGCAAGAAATGAAAGTTGTCGATGCAATGACGCGGAATTTAATTGTCTTAAAAGAATCAGAATTTACAGATATTTTTAGCGCATTTAAGCTATTTTGTCAACACTCGATCGATTGCTTGCCAATTGTGGACGAACAAGGTCAACTCATAGGTTTAGTCAGCGAAGAAAAGATTCGCCCAGAAATTTACAGCGTAGTCAAAATGTTGGAGCAAGAAGTTGTAAAACTTCAGCAAAAACAGTGTGATCTCTTAAAAAACAAGTCAAAAATCGAAAAACAAGTTAGCGATCGCAAACTTGCAGAAACCGCTTTGCAACAATTCAACGTAGAGTTAGAACAGCGAGTCCAGCAACGCACTGAACACTACAAACAGGCCGTATTAACAGGTAAATTGACCGCAGAAAAATTGCAAAACTCTGAAGCTGAACTGCTGGCGCTGTTTAATGCGATGACGGATATCGTGCTGGTTTTCGATGCCAGCGGCCGCTACCTCAAAGTCGCCCCCACGTCTCCCCAACTGCTCTACAAACGGGCTGTTAAAGCGCTGGGCAAAACCCTCGCCGAAATGTTGCCGGAAGCGGAAGCTAATTTTTGCCTCAGCCACATTCACCAAACCTTGGCATCTGGGGAAACCCACAGAGTTGAATACAGCATGGAAATTGGTGGGAAGTTAATCTGGTTTGATGGCAGTATTTCGCCACTGGGAGTCGATCGAGTGATCTGGGTAGCGCGGGATATTACTGCTCGCAAACACGCAGAAGCTGCACTGCAAAAGAGTGAGGAAAAGTTTCGCAATTTGTTTGATGATGCTCCAATTGCGATCGGTTTGGCAAGCGTGCGCGACTACCGCATGATCAAGGTGAATGAAGCTCACCGCCAGATGTTGGGCTACGGCGATGTGGACTGGGCAGCAATGAGTTTCGCTGATGTCACCCACTCAGAAGATTTACAAGCAGAATTCGAGCAAATCAAGCAGTTGGTCGATGGCAATATTTCTCGCTTCCAAATGGAAAAACGCTTGACGAAGAAGAATGGCGAGTTGATGTGGGCAAACTTGACGGTGACGCTGATTCGCGATCGCGATGGCATTCCTGTTTACAGCATGGGGGCGATCGAAGATATCAGTTGCCGCAAGCGGGCAGAAATGGAATTGCAGCAGTTAAAAGAACGCCTGCAATTTTTACTTGCTTCTAATCCAGCGGTAATTTTTACTGCCACACCGACGGGGAATTTTTGTATTACTTACATCAGCGACAACGTTAAGGCAATCGTTGGCTACGACCCCCAAGAGGTGTTAGCAGATTCTGACTTTTGGTCGAGCCGTATTCACCCGGAAGATCGAGCGCAATTTATCGTAAATTTTTCTGATTTGTCCGAGAGAAAAAATTGCATTTGCGAGTACCGCTTTCTGCACGGATACGGATTTTACCGCTGGCTGCGGACGGAACTAAAAATATTGGTTAACAGCAGCGGTATTCCGATCGAAATTATTGGTTACGCCGCCGATATCAGCAATTCTAAATGCGCTGAAATAGCTTTGCGACAGCAGTTCGAGCAAGAACGGCTGGTAGAGGCGATCGCCCGTCGCGTCCGCCAGTCCTTGCAATTAGAGGAAATTCTCAATACCACGGTTGCCGAACTCCAGCAAGTCTTGTTAGCCGATCGAGTTTTGGTTTATCAAATTTTACCGGAAAAAAGCGGCCGAGTCATTGCGGAAGCGGTGGCAGAAGGATGCAGCCCACTGGTGGATAGATGTTTTGGCGAAGAGGTTTTTCCGGTTCAAAATTATCAGCTTTATTTGCAAGGGCGAATTTGTGCGTTATCCGAACTAGATCACCCCTCCATTGCACCTTGTATGGTGGAGTTTCTGAAACAAATTAAAGTTAGGGCAAAGTTAGTAGTGCCGATTATTCAGCACAGCCAACTTTGGGGATTGCTGATTGCGCACCAGTGCGATAAGCCCAGAGAGTGGCAAGAATGGGAAATCAATTTATTTCACCAGTTGGTGAATCAATTGGCGATCGCCATTCAGCAATCTCTACTCTACCAGCAACTGCAAACGGAACTGAGCGATCGCAAACAAGCGGAAGCAAATTTGAAAAACTCCCTCAAAGAAAAAGAGATTTTGCTCAAAGAAATTCACCATCGCGTCAAAAACAACCTCTGCGTAGTTGCCAGTCTGTTAGAATTACAATCTAACACAGTTGCCGAACCCCAAATAGCCAAAATGTTTGAAGAAAGTCAGAATCGCCTTTATTCTATGGCTCTGATTCACGAGAAACTGTACCGCTCGACTAACCTGGCGCAAATTAATTTTGGTGAATATCTAGAAGATTTGGTCAGTAACTTGTTTCACTCTTACAATATAAGTGACAACCGGATTCAGTTGCAGGTATTAGCTGAACCAATCTCCCTAAATATTGAGACTGCTACTCCCTGCGGTTTAATTGCTAATGAATTGGTTTCAAATACCCTGAAACACGCTTTTCCTCACGGTACTAGCGGGACAGTTAGTGTAGAATGCTATCAAACGAGCGATGGAGAAATCCACCTTTTCGTTAAGGACAATGGCGTCGGCTTTCCTCAAAACTTAGATTTTAGAAAAACTAACTCTATGGGCTTTCAAGTTGTCTGCACTTTAACCGAGCAGTTAGAAGGAACCATTGAACTGTCAAGGCAAATCGGCACAGCATTTCACTTAACATTTAACGAATTAAACTATTCTCAGAGGTTGTAAAAACATGGATTTACCAGCAAAAATCATTAATATTTTGATTGTCGAAGATGAATTATTAATCGCTAAAAATTTATCTAAAAAATTAGAAAAATTGGGATATCAAATCGCCGACATCGTTTCTTCTGGAGTCGATGCCATACAGCGCGCAGCCGAAATGAGACCAGATTTAATTTTAATGGATATAGTCATCAAAGGCGACATTGATGGCATAGAAACAGCAGCAATAATCAATCAAAAATTAGATATCCCAATTATCTATACAACTGCCTATGCCGACGACGAAACTTTGCAGCGAGCCGAAAATACTGGTTCTTATGGCTACCTCCTCAAACCGTTTAAAGAAAGAGAGCTACACGCCACCATTAAAATAGTGCTGAGTAAACATCAAGAAGCAGTTAGGCTGCAAAAAATAATTACATTGGCAGCAGCAAAGAGCGAAAATAGAGCGCGATTTATTTCAATGGCATACCACGATTTAAATACTCCGTTGACTACCATACAGCTATCGGCTGAAATGCTGGAAGATAGCGAATTGCAGAGAACGCCAGGAAGTACAAATAAAAATGTCGCTCGCATCAAAAAAGCCGTCCGCAATATGAGCGAATTGCTGGAGGATATTTTAATGCTCAGCAAAGCCGAATCAGGCAAACTTTCCTTGAATTTAAATCAGCTAAATGTAACGGAGTTCTGCACCTATCTTTTAGAAGAACTACAACCGCTCGTCACCGACAAACACCTGGTAACTTTCCGCGCCCCAAAAGAGCCACTGCACGCCAATCTCGATGCAAAATTGCTGCACAACCTCCTGACTAATTTGCTTTTAAATGCTATTAAATATTCTCCAAATGGCGGCAATGTCAGTTTAGAATTAAGCTGCGAAAACCAGCAAATATTTTTTTCCGTTCGAGATGAAGGAATTGGGATGACAGCGGAATATCAGGGGAGATTATTTCAGCAGTTTGAACGGGGTGCTAATGTAGGCAATATTAAAGGATCGGGGTTGGGACTTTGCATTGTTAAACACATAGTTGATCTGCACGGGGGTACAATAAGTGTGGAAAGTGCGATCGACAAAGGTACTACATTTATTGTCGCGCTGCCTTTTCTTAGTCATTAGTCATTGGTCATTGGTCATTAGTCATTGGTCATCAGTGATATGATATCCGATCGTCGCATTATTCTTGTATTTCATTTTAAGCAAATCTATTGGGAGACAAAATCTCGTTAAGCGAAGCTATCCCGCTCTTAATCGCCCAATCTTTTGATCCTGCTGCCGAATCAGCAAATCGCTCAGCTAAAGCAGGTACAATCGCCAAAGGATTGCTCAAACCCGAAAAAACGTGCAATCCAGGGCGAGAACCAATTTCCCCAACTATGGGGAGCTTATCCGCGCTAAATGCCACAATACAATCGTGCCAAGTTGCGGGTAAATCGGCCAAAGCTGGCAAAACCTTGCCGATTCCGGCACGAATTGCGGTTTCGCTGGTTTCGCGATCGACTTTAGCATTCAAATCGCTCAAAGTTCGAGACAATTGCCCGATCCGCAAACTGCCATCATTAAATTGAATTGCACCAGCATCTAAAATCGGTGGTAACAACTCATTACCCGGTTCATCCCACAGAAAATCTACCTCAATTTTACTCGATTCAGCTTCCAATTCAAAACGTTTTAATACCGCGGGCATCACCAAAGTCCTGAGTTTCAAATCGACAGGTTCAGTCTCCAAAATCTCGGCGCGACTAAAATAAACTCCCGCAGAAATGCCAGCCGCCTTGAGCAAAGTTCGACTCCAACCTCCAGCACAAATCACCGCATTTTCGCAAGCATAACTTTCGTGTACCGTCTTGACTCCCGAAATCCGATTTCCCTCTGCTATTAAACCAGTTACTTCAGCAATTTTTATAGTTCCTCCCAACCGCGCAAACCCTTGACAATAAGCTATATTTGTGGCTGTCGGGGAAATGTGACCGTGACGCACAGTTAGAGCTCCGGCGATCGCACTTTTATTCAGTAAAGGTTCCAACTCGCCAGCTTCTGCAACGCTCAAAAGCTGCGGAGGTATCGCAAAATGCGCGTAATTTTCTACTATTTTTTCAATATCAGCGTCCGCATCAATTGTCAGCAACAGATCCAACTCGCGAAACTCAGTATCAGCGTCTAATTCCGCCGATAAATTGCGGTGGCGTTCGATACCTTCCCGACACAATTGACGAGTTAAATCAGTCGTGCCAGACCAATAAGCTAAGCCTCCATAACTAAAACGAGTCGCATTTTGCATGGTAGCATCTCGCTCCAAAAGCAGCACAGCAAAACCTTTTTTTGCGAGTTCGTAACTCAGGGCTGCACCCGTAATGCCACCGCCAACAACAATCCAATCGTAACTTTTCATGAGCAACTCAAAGGGAAGGAAAATATCATGCTTAGATTTTAGCTTAGGTTGTTTCGGAACAGGCCCAAAAGTCTCTACCTACAGAAAGAGGTGATGCGCGATCGGCATAACTGCAACTTACACCCCTTGGGAGATGTTACCGCAGGCACATTTTTTGTTCAATAGTAGCAATTACAGACAGCACAAAATTAGAAACACCACAGAGGTTTTATGAGTATCGACAAACCGGGCAAAGATATGCGCCGTACTGTCAATCCGGGCGATCGCATTTCCGACGAACCGCAAAGCATCGAAGAAAAAGCTCAGCAATTAGCAGTTGACCACGTGCCCGACATCACGGGAGATGTAGTTACAGTTCCAACTTATGTGATCGTAGAAGAACCGGACGGGGAAAAGAAAGCTTTGCACCACGTCAAAGACGCCGAGGAAATTTCCGACGTAATTCGACAGGCCCGCGTTGACGAAAATGGCGAGCGAATTTGGGATTAAGCTCAATCCAATAAAACTGGCTTTGTAGGTAGAAAACTTATCGCTAGAAATCATGGAAACAAATCAAACAAATAGTACGCCCTATCCCAATATTCCGCCGATTCTAGAAAGTGACGACACAGAGTATCGCGACGCCGGCATTACGAGTACAGTTTCAGTTGCAGGTCATCCCCTCCACCCAGTGCTGATCGTGTTTCCGATCGCCTTTTTAGTCGCAGCCGCCGGTACAGATATCGGTTATTGGCTGACAAGCGATCCATTTTGGGCGAGAGCTTCGGTTTGGCTGATTGGTGCAGGCTTTGCTGCGGGGATTTTGGCGGGAATCACGGGCTTTTTAGATTTTACGAGAATTAAAAGAGTGCGCGATCGCAGTGCCGGTTGGTTGCACATGGGCGGCAATGTGGCGGCTCTGGTACTTTCGCTGATTAACCTGGTGTTGCGCCAAGGAAATGCTGCTGAGCCGATCGTCTTTACAGGTTTAGCACTGTCGGTCGTCGTTGCCAGCTTGCTGGGCGTTACAGGCTGGTTCGGCGGCGAACTAAGTTTTCGCCACAAAGTCGGTGTTATCGGCCCTAGCAGTCAAAATATGTAGGTTTCTGAGCGTTTTTAGTAGAAACTTCAGTCCGTCTTCATAGGTGGATCATGAAGGAATTGCATTCCCAACGCTCGAACCTAAAGATTGTCCCAGCCAATTCAGATAAGCCTCGCTGCCAGCGATAATGGGAATAGCAATAATTTCGGGAACTTCATAGGAATGGAGTTCCTGAACTTTTGTTTTTAAAGCCTCAAATTTAGCCAAATCAGTTTTAATCACCAACTGCCACTCCGACTCGGCATGAATCTCGCCTTGCCAAGTATAAATCGAGCGAATTGGCGACAAACTAACACAAGCAGCCAGCTTGTGTTCAACTAGAGTTTTAGCGATATTCTCCGCATCCGCCTCCGATGCAGCAGTTACCAGCACCAACCCAAAATTAACAGTCATAAGGATTTTAGATCCGATATCAACGGATTTGATACTACCAATTACCAATTACCAATTACCAATTACCAATTACCAATTTTTAACTTCCGAAACTTCCCAAGAATTGACTTTGCACGCCCCAGCTAAGGAAAAGTAGCGCCTAGTGGATTCGGGCAAAATAGCTCCAGTCAACAAAGCATTATCTAAATTGGCTCCTATTAACGTCGCCTCGCTCAAATCTGCCGCCATCAAATCAGCTTGACACAGCTTTGCCCAATTCAGATTTGCCCCGATCAAACAACTTCCTCTAAACTTAGCCCCAGTTAAGTTTGCTCCCGCCAATTTAACGCCCCGCAACTGAGCCGCACTGAAATTTGCTCCCGCCAAATTCGAGCCTTCCAAATTAGCTCCCATCAGTTTAGCTTCGCTCACATTAACGCCGCTCAAATCTGCACCGCAAAGATTCACGCCTGTCAACTGCGCTCGTCGCAGACTGACTCCGGTTAATTGAGCTCCAAAAAGTTTGGCACTGTTGAGCTTTGCACCGTAAAGGTTTGCCCATTTAAAATTAGCTCCCGTCAGATTTGCGCCGAGGAAGTTAACTAATTGCAAGTCGGCGCTGCACAAATTGGCATTCCACAACACAGCACTCCGTAGGTTGGCGCTGGTTAAAGTTGCGCCGCTTAACTTTGCTCTCGGTAACTTTGCTTTTACCAAAAAAGCTCCGCTCAAATTAGCTTTTGTCAAATCTGCGTCTGAGAGTTGGATTTCGCCCATTTTGGCAAAACTCAGATTTGCTCTGTGCAGCAGTGCGCCTTTGAGCGTTGCTTTGGTGAGAAATGCTCTGCTGAGGTTCGCCCCGGAAAGATTAGCTCGCGAAAGGTTGACTCCGATTAAGATTGCTCCGCTGAGGTTTGCCCCGCCCAGATCGGCTCCAGCAAAGTCTCTTTGTCCTTTTTCGTAATTGTTGAGCAGTTCGCTAACTTCCATAGGGCCTGATACCTTCTCTGATTGGGGAGTTCGATCGAGAAATCTTTAATCTTCAGGTTGTTTCAGAAATTCTACTGTTACAAAAATTAGACTGTTTTAGCGTTGGCATCAAACCGTATAACTTCTGTTAACATTACTTTCTGTTCAAACGCGATCTCTTAATAAAGATTTTATATTGTTCTCGCGGTAGAGATCGCCCTTTCGGTATGTTTGAATTAAAAGTTAATCTTTCGTGACATAGATAGTCATTCCTTAGCGATCGGCATTAATCCGCAACTTTAGCCTCAGCGCGCCCTTGAATCCTGCGGGAGGTTGCCAGGAGTTCAAGGCTGCCTTGAGACTCTCAATGGCGTCTGTTGCTTGCAGCGTCGAGGTTTGAGTGTCGTTAGCGAAGCCCTCGAAGAGGATCGCGACTTTCACAACGCGGCCGTTTTGTATGGATAAATCCCACACCGTCTCGCCGCTAACCGCCGCTGGGAGATTAACAGATCGCAGGTATTGATTCAGAGAGGCGATCGCCCCAGCATCCAACCCTTGGGCGCTGACTACTTGCAAGCGAGCAGCAATTTGCTGCGGGGGTGGCTCGCTGTAAGGGGCTGGCAGCGCGCGAGGAGCTGGCACTGGCCGTGCAAAATTGGGAGTCGAGTTCGAGCTGCGAGTGCCACCTCTCGTTTGGTCGCTCTCCTCCCGCTCGAAAATACCGTCATAGCTGACACCCTGCGGCAATTCGACAGGCACTTGCACGCGACGACGAGATCCATCTGGTTCGACTCGCACTTCTTCGCTCACAGCCACAAAAGCCGTGTATTCCGACAGCAAGTGATAATTTAGAGCAGTATTAGTCACAGCTTCCACCAGAGATTTAGTCTCGCCGCCAAACATTTGATTCATTAAATCTTGAATGCGCGATCGCCCCCAAAGTTGAGCTACCGCCGAATTTCCAAAATCCGTAGCGGTTGGTGTGACTGATGTTGACTCCCGCTGCCGCCCGCCGGATTGAGCAAAATTCACAGGTAAAATCTGCTCGTAAGCTTTGCCGCCCGCTTGAGTGCCGCGGATGCGCAGTTTGCCATTTGTTCGATCGCTCTTTTTGCCAAACAACACCAGCGGCTGACTCGCAAACAAATCCGGTGGTGCGATCGGATAAATCTCCGGTTTTTCCCCCACTCCTTCCCAACTAATTTGAATATTAGTCAATACCGGACTATTAATTTGACGAAAAAACTTTTCTGCCGCTGCTGCTGACGGTTCATCTTGACGAATTACTTGAGACGTGCCTCTTCCCACTTGGGCCAAACGGTTGAGCAAAAACCGATTCACCGAACTACCGACACCAAAACTATAAAGTCGATTTCCCGGTTTCAGGCTCTGCTGCACCTGGGCCAGCACTTCTTTTTCATTACCAATATAACCATCGGTAATCAGTACAATACTCCGCAGCGTTCCTGTTTTTGTCGCCGGAAACTTCATCACAGTTTGAATGCCGTTGAGCAGTTCGGTGCCGCCGTTAGCCTGCAAAGCGTCGATATAATTAATTGCCCTTTGTCGATTAGCTTCTGTATTCGCTAAAGGAGTTGTTGAAAGCGCTTTTGCAGTGTTGGCAAAATCAATAATAGTAAAAGTATCCTTGGGATTGAGTCCTTGGATGAAGCGGCGCATCAACTCCTTAGATTTTGCTAGCGGATCGCCCTGTTGAGAACCGGAAGTATCCATCAAAAACACGACATCTTTTGGTACAATTTCGTTATTTTTGTAGTTTAATGCCGGAATTAAATAAGTCGCAAAATGACCGCCCCGTTGGTCGGATTGACTCAGGACTGTGGCGCGAGTATTTTCGCCGGCTACTCGATAGCGCAGAATTAAATCTTTATTGGGAATTGTGTCAGATTCAGCTAATTTGACGCGAACAATATTGCCGCTGCGGTCAGTGGTAATTTGATGGGAAGTAGAGCGGACATTGCCGATCGCAACTCCGGCATCGATTTCTACCGAAACAGCAATATCGTGACCAGAGCGCGTGTTTGGAGGCAAAACAGGCGGGTTAATGCGATCGGCATCGGTGGTATTTTGCGAAATATAACGCGGCCCAACCACTGTGGGAAACACAAATTCGTAATCGCCATCGGCAAATTTGAGACTCTCGGTGTAGCGAATCGTAACTTCAATCTTTTCTCCCGGTTTGATATTAGCTAGAGACTGAGTAAAAATATTATCGCGTTCTTGTTCCAATAAACCCGCTGTTCTGCCTTGCTGACGAGCTTTTTGGTAAATTTCCAAAGCTTCATCGCGCCGTTTGATATCAGCTTTAATAGTGCGATCGCCGATTTTAATTTCCATGTCATCCACCGCCGCTTCATCGGGCAGGGGAAATACATAAACAGCTTCTAAAGATTCGGGGAAAGGATTTTCAAACTTCTGAACAACTTCGACGCGGGAGATATTGCCGGCTATTTTGGCTTTAACTTCAGTCCGTTTGAGAGGAAAGACTTGCTCTGTGGCTGTATTTTGAGTTTTGACGAACAAACCGCCGACTGGACAGCGAGTTTCGGGCGATCGCGCTTCAAGCTTGCAACTAACATCGTTACTAGCGAGGATTTTCGGTGGCCCAGACGAATAATTTTGCCCAGGAGCATTTGCCCGCGCCGCATTGGGAGCGACGAGCCATGCACCGCACTCGTTAGCGAAGCCCTCGAAGAGGATCGCTGCGAGCAATGCGATACCACCAGAAAGCAACCGTTGAGGGGATAGAACGCAGACAAACTTCATAGTTATTTTTTTAGCAGACTTGAGGTGCTCCGTTTACCATGACTTTACCATTGCCGAAACGTTCCTGAGTTAGCTGTTCGGGAAACATGACAAGCAGACCTGGGTGGATTTTAGATTAAAGATTAAAGAAATGACTCCCTAGGCGCGGGCTGGGGACTGGCATTTGTATTGAGGTCGGTTTGGGCGATCGTCCGCGAAGCCAATGCTGAATATTGTATGATAGTGAGATAGCTTAAATAATTCTCACATCAACCTCTAAACCTCTAATAAATTAAAAATGTCATGAGTTTTATCAACCCCAAAACCAAATTTGCTTTTAAAAAAAATATTCGGCTCGGATGACAGTAAAAAAATTTTAATTAGTTTTTTAAATGCTCTCCTATACGAAGCACAGCCAGTCATCGAAAATTTAGAAATTATCGACCCCTATTTAGCTCCAAACATTAAAGGTATCAAAGACACTTACCTGGATGTAAAAGCCAAGATTAATGGTGACAAAACTGTGCTCATTGAAATGCAGGTTTTGAATGTAGAATACTTTCAGCAGCGGGTTTTGTATAATGCAACTAAAACATATTCAATGCAGCTAAGCACAGGAAGTGGCTACAGCAAGTTAAACCCTGTGATTGCTCTGACGATTACAGATTTTAAAATGTTTGAGAACATAGACACAGTGATTTCGCATTTTATCTTCAAAGAAAAGACATTTTTAGTAGATTATCTAGCAGATCAATTTGAGATGGTGTTTGTGGAGTTACCAAAATTCAACAAGGAACTAGATGAATTAGAAACCTTGACAGATAAGTGGATATACTTCATGAAAACAGCTCAAGCTTTACAGGCTGTTCCAGAAGAATTGGGAAATGTAGAGGAACTGAAACAGGCTTTTAAAATTGCCAGTACAGCAAATCTAAATGCTCAGGAACTAGATGAGTTAGATAAGCGAGAAATCTGGATTCAAGACCAGCGTGGCTCCATTAGTCTAGCTACCAAAATAGCCCTGGCAGAAGGTATCGAACAAGGTATCGAACAAGGCATCGAACAAGGCATCGAGCAAGGAAAGCAGCAGTTACAGCAATTAGTTGTGTCGCTGTTGGAGCGCCGTGTCGGGCCGCTGTCGTCGGAGATTCAAGCTCGCATCACTCGGTTATCCGCTGAGCAATTAGAGAATTTAGGAGAGGCTGTTTTAGATTTGGCGAGTATGTCAGATTTGACCGATCGCTTGCAGACATATTCTTGACGAAAGTAAAAAGGGTTGGTCTCTGGCGGGCCCTTCGTCTCCTCCAAAAGCGAAGTATTGAACAAGCAAGAGTTGTGAAATGGGCGATCGCACTCCAAACCCATACCAACCGCCCGATCGAGCTAATGGCCCACTCGTCATGTCCCCACCCGTATTTGAGAAATGCTGAAACCCTGCTGGACAATTTTCGATTTTAGCTCTTAGAGTTGAGTGTTACCCTCTTAACTATAGAAACATCTAAAGTTGAAAATCTATGACCAAATTTGTGTTTGTGACCGGCGGCGTGGTTTCCAGTATCGGCAAGGGAATTGTCGGTGCTTCCCTGGGCCGTCTATTGAAGTCGCGGGACTACTCTGTCTCGATTTTGAAGCTAGACCCCTATATTAACGTTGACCCCGGCACTCTCAGCCCGTTTCAGCACGGAGAAGTCTTCGTCACGGAAGATGGTGCGGAAACTGACCTGGATTTGGGGCACTACGAGCGTTTTACCGATACTTCGATGTCTCGCCTCAATAGCGTCACCACGGGTTCCATTTATCAAGCCGTGATTAATAAGGAACGCCGGGGCGAATATCAGGGGAGTACGGTGCAGGTGATTCCCCACATCACTAACGAGATTAAAGAGCGTATTTTTCGTGTAGCAAAAAATACTAATCCCGATGTGGTAATTACGGAAATCGGCGGAACCGTGGGAGATATTGAATCTTTGCCGTTTTTGGAAGCAATTCGCCAGTTTCGCAAGGCAGTTGGGCGGCAAAATGTTGTGTATATGCACGTCACGCTGATACCTTGGATTCCTTCGGCTGGGGAGATGAAAACTAAACCGACTCAGCACTCGGTTAAGGAGTTGCGGTCGATCGGCATTCAACCAGATATTTTAGTCTGTAGGTGCGATCGGCCTTTACCTTTGGGCCTGAAACAAAAATTGTCGGAATTCTGCAACGTACCCGAAGAATGCGTCATCACCGCCCAAGATGCCAAAAGTATCTACGAAGTGCCGCTGATGATGGAACAGGAAGGTTTAGCGGAACAAACCATCAATTTGCTGCAACTCGAACAGCGGCCACCCGATTTGACTCAGTGGCAAACCTTAGTCAAACGGCTGTATAGCCCCAGCCACAAGATTGATATTGCTTTGGTTGGCAAATACGTGCGGTTGAACGATGCTTATCTTTCCGTGGTGGAAGCTTTGCGACACGGCGCAATCTCGATCGGCTGCGACCTAAATTTGCACTGGATTAACTCAGAAGATTTAGAATCGGGAAACCTCGATAACTATCTCAAAGATATGAACGGCATTGTTGTGCCCGGAGGTTTTGGAATTCGGGGAGTTGATGGCAAAATAGCGGCGATCGAATATGCCAAACAGCATAAAATACCATTTTTGGGATTGTGTTTGGGGATGCAGTGTGCTGTGATTGAATGGGCTCGCAACACCGCCCAACTAGAGAATGCCAACAGCGCTGAATTTGACCCAGATACGACCAATCCGGTAATTAATTTATTGCCGGAACAGCAAGATGTAGTCGATTTGGGCGGTACAATGCGACTGGGTTTGTATCCGTGCCGCGTCAACCCAGATACGCTAGCTTTCCAACTTTATCAAAAAGAAGTGATTTACGAGCGTCACCGCCATCGGTACGAATTCAACAACGCCTACCGCAATCTTTTCTTAGAATCAGGTTATGTAATATCCGGCACATCTCCCGACGGCCGACTCGTAGAAATGATTGAATTGCCCAACCATCCCTTTTTCATAGCCAGTCAATTTCACCCCGAATTCCAATCTAGGCCTAGCGCCCCCCACCCCTTGTTTCAGGGGTTTATCCAGGCGGCGAGCACCCAGGGAAAGCAGGATTTTGTAGAAACTGAGGCTCGCGACTTAGTAGCAGGGAAACTTGCAGGAGCCTGATCTCATACCATCTGCGATCGATTAGTTCTGATATATTAGAAGTCTGTGGGGGCGGGTGAGAGTAGACAATATTCAAATAGGATGGATAGTCGATCGTAATCTCACCCGCCCAACCCAAGAATAGGATTTGATTAGGGTGGCACTTACCGGACATGATATCGGGCAGCATTCTCAACGAGTGAAAAACCTTACCCCCTGCCCTAGCATAGGGGTTGGGGGGCTAGTACCCGAAGGGAGAAGACAGAAGGTAAAAATTCTTAGTATTTTTACTTAACTTTTTAGCTGAGATTTCAATCGTGATACCAGTTTCAAAAAAGAATGCAACTGTAGGCAAGATCCAAACTCATACAGAATCTGTCATTCCCAATCTAAAATTTAAAATCTAAAATGGTATGAGTTGTCAAACTATCCTAAAATACCAGGAAGCGCAGGTTTGAGGAGGTTTTTGTGGCGTATTGGAGCAAATTTACTTATGAGAAAAGTACATACATAATTGACCTTGACACTATTAGTGCTTTTTCTAGCGAACTGGATAACAAGCGTATCACATTTTGGCTGCCTAATAGCAGTCAGCCGATTATTCTTAATCCCCAAGGCAATCATGAGGCTTACAAGCAAGTTCTCGAATACATCAAAAAAACGATCGATCGCAATTCTAAAGGTTCGTGGATTAAGATTAATTACGATCGCAAGGAATTTGCGATCGATCTGAGTAGAATTAGCTCTTTTGCTTGCGAACAGAACGGTAGGCTAATCAGCTTTTTCCTGCCAGACAGTGCTACTAATATTATTCTCATGCGCGAAGGCAACTCAGACGATTATCTAAAAATTCAGGAATACATTAAAAATATGACTGGGCACTCTCTGCCATGAAGAAGGAGGAAGGAAGAAGGAAGAAGGAAGAAGGATGAAGGAAGAAGGATGAAGGATGAAGGGAGATTATTATTAGTAACTCCCAACATTCATTTTAATTGTTTTTGTGGTATGTGCGCGATGCGAACCGTAAGTTTAGAGATGAAAAGAGCGCAGTCAAAGGCGCTGCATTGTTAATTTTTCATCACTATTGAGCGACTTGCCAAGCTAGTTTTGCTGCGCCTACGATGCCTGCTTGATTGCCCAATTTGGCCACCAATAACTGCAAATATTCGCGAGAACTGGGGAGTACCCGCCGCTCAATTTCGGATCGAACTGCTGGCAAGAAAAACTCTGCACCGGCACTAATTCCGCCACCGATAATAATAGCTTCCGGCGTTAAAATATAAATGAGACTTGCTAAACCGATACCGAGATATCGTCCGTAATTGTGCCAATATTCTAAAGCTTTGGCATCTCCAGACTTTGCTAAATCTGCTAATTCTAGGGGTTCTAAACCCGTTTCGCGGCGAATTGCTTGCACGGAAACGTACTGTTCCAAGGAACCGCGATTGCCACTGTTGCACTCTGGGCCATCGGGATTTATGGCAATTAATCCGAGTTCTCCGGCGGCGCCTTGATGACCTGAAAATAGTTTACCATCTAAGATAATTGCACCGCCGACTCCTGTTCCTAAAGTTAGTAAGATAAGGTTTTTAAAGTGTTTTCCTGCACCTAACCAAGCTTCTCCTAGTCCGGCACAGTTGGCATCATTTGCTAATATTGTTGGCAGTCCGGTTTTTGCTTCTAACCAGTCAGCGAGGGGGACGTTATGCCAGTTTTTGAGGTTAATTGCTACTCTGGCTATTCTGCCGGCTGCGTCTGCGGGGCCTGGTGTGCCAATGCCGATCGCCCCTACAGCATTTTCTTGTGAATTAAGTTGTAAAATAGCATCGGTGATGGCGGCTAAGACGGCTTCCGGCGTAGCGGGTTGAGGCGTTGGGACAGTTAAGGATTGGTGACAAACGCCGTCAGCGCTAAATCTGCCGAGTTTGATTGCGGTGCCGCCTAAGTCGATGCCGATTACTTGTGTCATTACGATTTGAGATTGTAGTGAGGACTTCATTCCTCTTTCATCTTATTTGAGTGTTTGATACTCCCCACTGATGAATCAGGGGGATTCTTGACTAAGACCACAAAGGGACTTTCAAAGGCGTTATCAATGTGCCTCTACTGACTTCTTTGAGACAAATCCCCAAAGTTGCCGCTACTTTTCTACCGATATTGCCTGCCCCATTGCAATCTGCATTAATCAACAAACCTTCAAGAGTGCGATACAATCCGCGCTTAACTCTTTGACCGCTTGGTTGCCACCCTTCTGGTTTTTCGCAGAATTTAGGTAGCAAATCAAGATCGACAAAGGAAGCCTTCGACGTATACGATTCTTCGGTTTCCACAAACCGAATCCCATACTGTTCGCATAACTGAGAAATACGAGATTTTAGCCTGCCAGTTGGAATCTGAACAAAATTTTGATTAGTTTTAGATCCCAAATTAATACCATTTTTCATTCCAGCATTCCAGCCGAATACTACAGTGCCAATTTTATTTAGCAAGCAATGATTTATTACTTTTCGAGCTGCTTTGTTGACAGCATCTCGCATGGTGCGATTGCGATTCTCAGTTAAACGCTCCAATCGCTTTGACCAGTAACCATTCGCTTTCCCTTTCATCAAAAACGCAACACGCTTGTTATATCCTTGATTGATGGACTTCAGATGTAGTCCGTCAATTATCAAGCTAGTCCCCACATTGCTGATACAAGTCAACCAATTGTTCATCCCGTGGTCTATCATCAAAGCATTGGATTGATCTACCTCTACTTGGACATCTTTCGATTTGTAAATCAACTCTAAATAGAAGGAACCGTTTCGAGGTATAATCCTATATTCTCTGATTGCTTTGTAGTCTAGGTTGGTAGGCATAGGGAGATAGAAAGCATCCAAGCCGAACCAAGTTTTAACTTTGCTGCCCAATGGGAATCTCAGTAATCCATCCTTAAGCCGGACAGAGCGACCTGTATAAGTCACTAAAGCTAGACCGCCTTGTCGATAATTTGGCAATCTAGGTCTTTGGGTTACAGTGCCTTTACCAATTCCTTTCAGTAGTCCAATGTAGGATTTAAAAGACTCAGCGACGCTAGTTAAAATCTGTTGCGCGGTATCGGAATAAAATGCTTTGTAATGCAAGTTATGATTTTCTGTGCCAAGCACTTTGTGCAACTGGGCCCTACTCGGTATTTTGCCTGTTTTAAAGTACATTTGACGAGCATAATATATTCCGCAGTTCGTCAACTTCGATGACTCGTTGCACAGGAATTCTAGAATTGCTTTTAAGTCTTTAGTTGGGCTGATTAAATTCTGTTGACATCCAAACATATTCTTTTTCCTCCTTGTTACAGCATACTAGCATAGTAGGATTTCATTCTGTCAACAATAAATATTATAATTCTGTTTGTATTCATGATTTGACCCGTACTCTAGATCTATCTACAGCACGGGTCAAATCTGTCGTAGCCTATCTTCTTCTATGAAGGAATTAATTGAGCACACAGATGTTAGGTGACTGAAGTCGCTGCCGCTTTCCTCCCCATGTCTAAAGCCAGGGGCTTCTCGCTCGTTTTTTGGTGAAAATTACCGACGGATGCGGTGCTTAGCTTAATTGATCAGAATATCATGGCGATCGCCCAACTCCGCCAAAATGCTGGAGCGAGGCGAGTTCGGCTATTCAGTTTGTTCTAACGTTCTAACTGACGTTGCGCTACGTCTCGGTTGTGCAAAAATTCGTGGTAGTCTGGTTTGAGAGCAATTGCCTGGTTGAAAGATGTGATCGCCTCTTCAAACCTGCCTAAATTAAACAATGCACGACCCCGATTGTTCCAAGCCTCGTCAAAATCAGGTTGAATTTCTAAGGCTTTGTCGTAAGATGCGATCGCATCTTCCAACCTGCCTAAATTATCCAGTGCACCGCCCCGATTGTTCCAGGCGTCGTGTAAATCTGGTTTGAATTCTAAGGCTTTGTCGTAAGATGCGATCGCAGCTAAAAAATCTCCTTCTTCAAACTGCTCATTCCCTCGATAGCACCACGCATCAGCATCTAAATTAACTTCCGATTCATCCTCCGCATCCCTGCGATTCCCATCCCCAGAAAAACCCAAACCATCCCCAACAAACACCGCCTCAATCACATTCCCATACCCACCATCATCCTCAACCACCGGCAGCGGAAATCGCGTCAAAATCTCCCGCCCAAGATCCCCCGCTACCTGCGACAATTCCCCGCTACCAAATCTCCCCAACAAACCCAGCCGCTGCGCCAATTCCTGAAGCGAAACCACCGCATCCGTAGCAGCGGTGTCATCATGTTCGCCCTCAAACAATCCACTCCCAAACCGTCGCAACCAAGCGGCCAATTCACCATCTCTCAGGCGTTTTGCGATTAAGAATCCCGCGACATCCCCTCGACTCCAGCCGGCATTCACCCCTTCCAGGATTTCCATGAATTTCGACTCGTATTCCGCGTCTGTTAGGGTGGGGCGGGGCGCAGGTGGTGGCGCAGGTGGGGGTGTAGTTCCCAATAGGCGCTGGATTAGTCCTTTGAGGAATTGCCAAATTTTGTTGAGCATTTGTGGGGTTGTGATGGGTGGGGTTGTTTCTATTTTGTTCTGTTTTGCTAGCCACTCGTGAATATCGAATAAACCGGGTTTTTTCCTAATCTGTCGATGATTGCGAATAATTTTGGTAAAAACCCGGTTTATGGCCACTCGTGAATATCGAATAAACCGGGTTTTTTCCTAATCTATCGATGATTGCGAATAATTTTGGTAAAAACCCGGTTTATGGCCACTCGCTTTGTTCCTACTTTAATAGCGGATAATACAGTTCTCCAGTAGAGTTGATATAACCCGCCCGATCGCCCGCCGAGTTACCCGTCCCCATAAATACATCAACTCTGCCCGCGCCTTTAATTGCACCACCCGTATCCTGATCCAAAACATACCGATTTACGGCACTTTGTTCGAGTTTCCCCGCTGCATTGGGATAGGGCAGTTTCGTGCTAATTAATGCTAGCGCGCCGGGGGGCATTAACACTTTATCCGTTGCGATCGACCTTTCGGCAGTTACGGGCACTCCAATGCTGCCAGTAGCAGGTGCGCCGTTAGTATCTCGGAAGAACACAAAACTTTGATTCTTCGGCAAATACTTGTCCATTTCTGCCGGAAAATTGGTAAAATATTCGTTTAGTTTCGGCAATGTTAGCTGTTCTAAAGTAAACTTGCCGTCCTTAACTAATTCTCGCCCGACACCTGTATAACTCTGACTGGTTTTGCCCGCAAAACCCACTGTCATTACGCCGCCGTCTGCTAACTGCAACTTCGCCGAACCTTGGACGTGGACGAGAAATGCTTGGAAGCGATCGCGCAACCAGACCAATTCCAACCCCCGCAACAATCCTTTACTTCCCTGCAAAGCATCCGCACCTTCCAATTCCAATCTGGTTGGGTGAGGTTTCGACCAAGAACCCAAGTTTGGCGGCACTCTGTACAGGGGGTAACGGTATTCGGAATTAGGCGTGCGAGAAGCTGGGTAAGTCGGCTCGAAATAACCGGTAAATGCAACTGTACCTTTGTTGTCTTTGCCGATCGACTTATAAAACACAAATTCCCGCTTGACAGATTCCTGGAGTTCTGCTGGAGTTGTAGAACTGACAACTAATTGCCGGAATCGATCGAGCGATCGCCTAACTCGATCGCGCGTAATACCTGCTACTGGATAGCGGCTGTAAGCACTGGCGGCAGCCTGGGAGTTAAGATAACCGAGGCTGTTGTCGATCGACTTTAACAGCAATTGCTTATCCCCCGGTTTGCCATTTTCGCCCCAGATTTGAGCGTCAAAGGCGATCGACTCCAACTCACTCGGTTGTAATTGACTTACACTAATGCGTTGCAGCGCCGGAATTGCGATCGCGGGCACCGAAAATGCGATCGCCAAAATACAACAGGCGATCGCCAATAGCTGATAACGAAAAATCTTACTCAATTTCCAATCTTTCCTACTCAATTGATAACTTTCCCGATCGATCATTCATCGTATCGTTCGATGCTAGAACTAAATATCGGTTCAACGCGAATTCCGAGAATAGCGGTAGGCCGAATTACCATGTATTCGCCTTGAATATTTTTGATCGGGACATTAACAAATTCTGACGAATCTTGTTTGGGAACCAGGGTTTTATACCACTGTTGAAAATCTTGCAGGGTTGCAAAACGGATTTCTTCGCGGTGGCCGCCATCAATCAGTAGGTGCACGGAATATTCGCTGGGAGTTCTAGCCATAGGTGTATTTTAGATTTTAGATTTTAAGGTTTTGGAACGATTTCATATTTTACCCGATCCTCGGCGCATTCCCTCATCTAGTCGGTTGGATTCAGGGAGAGGAGATGGGGAAGGGAAGATTGGGAGAGTGGAAGAGTGGGAGAGTTGTATGTCATTGCGCTTCGGGAAAGCAATCGCAGAAACTTCTAGGCTACGCCGACTCAACTTTCAGGACAATCTAAAATCTCAAATCCAAAATCTTAAATTGATTGACTGCGGCCCCCATTATGGCTACGCTATGGAATTAAGGCTGCTTTGCTTAGAAAGGAAGTAGCTGGCGTCGCTCAAAAATCTAGTTGCACTGTCCAAAGCTGCTGTAACAGCAATGAACAGCTAACCGCCAAACTGGGACAAGCAGTCTGGAGGCTAATGGAGAATTTTATCACTCTCTGTAGCCGCCCTGCTCTGTGTTATCGTGCGGGGCGGCTGGGTTTTTGGGTTTTCCTCGCCAGAAAAACCAAAAACTAGGAGACCATATTATGTCACAGGAATTCGTGCCTGACGACAACTTGTCCGATCGTCCAAATGACGGCTCAACAGTACCCGAACAAGAAGTCGTGCAGATAACGGTTGTCGGTTCCCCCGCAGCCGTGTCAGAAACCATCCACACGTTGTATCGACTGGGATTTGCCGCCTTTGGGGATTGGAGTCCGCCGCAGCGAGGCCCAAAGCCGGGACAAGTTATCAGTGTACTCATCAAGCGATCGTCCCGCAAACCCTAAAAATTGGATGACATACGGTAGGGAAACGGCACAAGGACTTACACATTAAGACCAAAGAAACCGGGTTTTTTACTTAATCTGATGACTCCAACCAAGGATTTTCGTAAAAAAACCCGGTTTCTGACTATCCTTGCGTCCAGGACTAAATGATCGATCGGGCGGAATACCAGGATTCTGTATTTTACAACACGATTTGAGCGCAACACTTAAAATAGTCTGGATTTAGCGATCGACTGCACCCTTTTGCTATCAATATTTCTCCCTAGCTGGCGGTGTCTGCCAGCCGGAGTCGCGAGGTTCTGCTTCCAAAATGCTGATAATGGTGCACAATTTCAACTTAACAACAAAACTTGCACTATTTTGAGTAAGCTTTTGATGGAACAGCTCAAAAAGTCTGTTTCTAAGATTGATGCCAAACATCAAATTTATCGTTAATCCTGTCCAATTACCAATTACGAACCTATGCCCCGTCGTCAAGACTTAAAAAAGATTCTTCTCATTGGTTCCGGCCCAATTGTTATCGGCCAAGCGTGCGAATTTGATTATTCGGGGACGCAAGCTTGCAAAGCTTTGCGAGAAGAAGGTTATGAAGTTGTTCTGGTGAATTCCAACCCTGCAACGATTATGACCGATCCAGAAACTGCCGATCGCATTTACATCGAACCTCTAACACCGGGCATCCTCGAACAAATTATTGCCAAAGAAAGACCACAAGCAATTTTGCCGACAATGGGCGGTCAAACGGCGCTCAATTTAGCAGTTGCATTGGCTAAAAATGGCGTTTTAGAAAAGTACAACGTCGAGTTAATTGGTGCTAAATTGCCAGCAATTGAAATGGCAGAAGACCGACTGTTATTTAAAGAAGCGATGGCGCGAATTGGTGTCGCCGTTTGTCCTTCGGGAATTGCTAACAATCTCGAAGAAGCCAAAACAATCGGTCACCAAATCGGCAGTTATCCGTTAATTATTCGTCCTGCTTTTACAATGGGCGGTACGGGAGGCGGTATTTCTTACAATCAAGAAGAGTTTGAAGAAATGGCCCAAGGTGGTGTTGACGCGAGTCCCGTATCGCAAATCTTGATCGAACAATCTTTGATTGGTTGGAAAGAGTACGAACTGGAAGTGATGCGGGATTTGGCAGATAATGTAGTGATTATTTGTTCGATCGAGAATCTCGACCCGATGGGCGTTCACACCGGCGATTCGATTACCGTCGCACCAGCCCAAACTCTTACCGACAAAGAATATCAGCGCCTGCGGGATGCTTCGATTAAAATTATCCGCGAAATCGGAGTGGAAACTGGCGGTTCTAACATTCAATTTGCGGTGAATCCAGTTAACGGAGATTTCATTGTAATTGAAATGAACCCACGGGTTTCTCGTTCCTCTGCCTTGGCCTCGAAAGCAACCGGTTTCCCCATTGCCAAAATGGCGGCAAAATTAGCAGTAGGCTACACCCTAGACGAAATTTCCAACGATATTACCAAGAAAACTCCCGCGTCTTTTGAGCCGACAATTGACTACGTGGTGACGAAGATTCCCCGATTTGCTTTTGAAAAGTTTCCAGGTTCCGAACCGACTCTGACGACGCAAATGAAGTCAGTGGGAGAGGTAATGGCGATCGGGCGCAGCTTCAACGAATCTTTCCAAAAAGCGCTGCGGGGATTGGAAACTGGCCGCGCAGGTTTCGGGTGCGACAAACCGGAAAAATTGCCGAGTTTGGAACAAATTCGCGCCGGATTGCGGACACCAAATCCCGATCGCATTTTTACAGTCCGCCACGCGATGATGATGGGAATGTCGGTGGAAGAAGTCTTCGAGCTCACAGCAATTGACCCCTGGTTTTTGGATAAAATGCAGGAATTGTTGGAAGCAGAGAAGTTCTTGAAACGAACAACGCTCAAGCAGTTGACAAAAGAGACAATGTTTGAAGTGAAGCAGTTGGGATTTAGCGATCGCCAAATTGCTTATGCTACAAAAACATCGGAAGATGAAGTTCGCGCTTACCGCAAAGATTTGGGCGTAATACCGATTTACAAAACAGTTGATACCTGTGCCGCTGAATTTGAAGCGTTTACACCGTATTATTATTCCACCTACGAAGTGGGAGCGGCAATTTGGGAATTGGGCGATGAAGAAAAGAAGATTTCGCCCGTTGGCCACAGTCTCGCGCCGGAGTCGGAAGTTTTGCCTTCTACTAAGCGCAAAGTGATGATTCTAGGTGGTGGGCCGAACCGGATCGGACAGGGGATTGAGTTTGACTATTGTTGCTGTCACGCCTCCTATTCTCTAGGTGAGGATGGGTTTGAAACAATTATGGTCAACTCGAACCCGGAGACGGTTTCAACAGATTATGATACAAGCGATCGCCTGTATTTTGAACCGCTAACTAAAGAAGATGTTCTCAATATCATTGAGGCGGAAAATCCCGAAGGAGTAATCATTCAATTTGGCGGACAAACGCCGCTGAAATTGGCGATTCCTTTACAAAAGGCTCTCGAAAATCATCCTGACGTACAAACAAAAATCTGGGGAACTTCGCCGGATTCTATTGATGCTGCTGAAGACAGGGAGCGATTTGAAAAGATTCTGCGGGAATTGGATATTCAGCAAGCAGCTAACGGTTTGGCGCGGAGTTTTGAGGATGCTTTGATAGTAGCTGGGCGCATCGGTTATCCGGTGGTGGTGCGGCCGAGTTACGTGTTGGGCGGGCGGGGCATGGAAATTGTTTATTCCGATACAGAATTGGAACGTTACATGACCTACGCGGTGCTTGTAGAACCGGATCATCCGATTTTAATTGACAAGTTCTTGGAAAATGCGATCGAAGTGGATGTAGATGCGATCGCCGATATTACTGGCAATGTCACCATCGGCGGTATTATGGAGCACATCGAGGAAGCGGGTATCCACTCCGGCGACTCGGCTTGTTCTATCCCTTACCAAACCCTTCCCGACGCAGCTTTAGTCACAATCCGCCGCCAGACAATCGAACTAGCAAAAGCCCTGAAAGTGATCGGGTTGATGAACATTCAATTTGCTGTACAAGGCGAACAAGTTTTCATTTTGGAAGCTAACCCGCGGGCTTCTCGTACAGTACCTTTTGTGTCAAAAGCGATCGGGGTTCCGCTGGCAAAAATGGCATCGCGAGTCATGTCAGGTCAAACTCTGGAAGCTTTAGGTTTTACTAAAGAGATTGTACCAATTCACGTTTCTGTGAAAGAGGCTGTGCTACCATTTGCTAAGTTCCCAGGAACTGATACATTGTTAGGGCCGGAAATGCGATCGACTGGCGAAGTCATGGGGATTGACACAGATTTTGGCAAAGCATTTGCCAAAGCTCAACTTGGCGCAGGCCAAGTGATGCCGTTGTCGGGAACTGTGTTGGTTTCGATGCGCGATCGGGATAAACTAGCAGTAGTACCGGTTGTCAAGGAATTCTTGGAATTGGGTTTCAAAATAGTAGCAACCCACGGCACACGGAAAGTTTTGCTAGAGCAAGGTTTAGATATAGATTTGGTATTGAAGCTGCATGAAGGGCGGCCAAATTTGTTGGATTCGATCAAGAATGAGAATATCCAACTAATTATTACCACACCTTCCGGCGAAGAATCCCGCGCCGATGGCATCTTTATCCGCCGCACAGCTTTGACTTACAAAATCCCGATTATTACGACAATAGCCGGTGCCAAAGCGACAGCAGCGGGAATTCGATCGCTCAAATCTCACCCGATGGAAGTGAAAGCAATTCAAGACTATTACCCGCAAAAGTAGGGTGATTGTAGGGTGCGAAACACTGTTTGATCGTTAGGCCATCGATCCCCCCTAGCCCCCCTTAAAAAGGGGGGGACAAGAGCGTCAAAGCCCCTTTTGTTAAGGGCGAAACCGTCCACTTTTCAAAGTC
This sequence comes from Microcoleus sp. A6-C6, assembly GCF_036705955.1. Taxonomy (NCBI): domain Bacteria; kingdom Bacillati; phylum Cyanobacteriota; class Cyanophyceae; order Oscillatoriales; family Microcoleaceae; genus Microcoleus; species Microcoleus sp. A6-C6. Next base: position 40,302 of record NZ_JAUBVR010000002.1, read on the forward strand.
CCCCTTCTTAAGGGGGATTTAGGGGGATCGAGACTTTGCTAGAAACGTAGAGCACTGATGGCGCACCTTACTCAAACAGCGCACCACCAAAACCTAATCTGAATGAGAATCTAAAGCACCGCTAGACACCATCAACTTCGGCCAAACTAATAAGAAAAATCCCATCCAAGCTAATAAAGGAATCGCGACTAAAACAGTTATCCAAACAGTTTTTAGCAAAAACCAACTACCGGAAATCAGACTCGTGCCAGTCAAAAGAATCGACCAAGGCTGACACCACCAAGGTTTGTAATCCCAAGCACTAATAGCTTTTTTATCAGAACCAGTTTTCATATTTGCAGTAATTTTGTATAGATTGACGGACTGGCTCTCTAGAGCAAACCAATTTAAACATTCATCACCTGTTCGGCTGTCAGCGTTAATTCTGGAAAAGTCTGCGACACAATTCGATCGCTACCCTTAAATGCAGTTGTTTGATAGTTACCGTCTGCATCCAAAAGGTGGACAAATATAGTCGCAACTTTTGGCTTTCCGATGAATTTAGAGCTAGCAATTGCTAAATAATCGACAACCCAATATTCGGCAATTCCTAGACGCTGATACTCATCCAATTTATGAATATAATCGACATTCCAATTCATTGACGTTACCTCCACCGCTAACTGAATTGGTTCGCGCATAGCAGCATAGGCAGAACGGTCAGAATACCACAAATCGCGATCGATTACGCTGACATCGGGTCTCCGTCCTTGTTCGACTCCGGCTTTAGTTACAGTTCTGATAGCTGTTTTGCTTGTCACTACATAATTTAAGCTCAGGTTTTTTATTTGAGCGTGAAAAGAGTCTAAGATGCAGTTAGCAACATCAATATGATTTCTGGTTGAAAATATTTCGATAATCTCTCCGTTCACCAGTTCGTATAATCCATCTTCGGGACATTCTACAAGAAATTGGTCAAAGCTGATTTTTGCAATCATCAGACTTATCCTTATTTTGCAGGAATACTATCAACCTATGTTACCACCGACAGGAATGAATTTGTTTTTTTGACCGCAGATGCACGCGGATGCACGCGGATGAACACAAGATCGTAGCGTAGCGGGGCGTAAGCCATCGCCCTTCAGATATTTAACACGCTATATTTCACGGAAATGGTAAAATGCGATCGAGACGATTAGAACGTGATTAATGCTCCTAACCCATGCGGTCGATCGCTTCTTCCTTCTTCCTTCTTCCTTCTTCCTTCTGCTATAAAGTAACCAACCTAAAAACCGAGCCACTCCAAGGTCAACCCCGAACCATGAGACTAGACGAAGCCGTAGAATTTGCCGAAAACCCAGAGCCGCGCTGTCCCTGCGTCCTCCTGCTGGACACATCGGGCTCCATGCAAGGCGCACCCATAGATGCCTTGAATGAGGGGCTGGAAGTTTTTAGGAATGACCTAATTAAAGACGAACTAGCTAAAAAGCGAGTCGAAGTCGCGATTATTTCCTTTGACAATAATATCAAAGTTGTGCAAGACTTCGTGACCGCCGACCAGTTCGAGACACCGCTGCTGACTGCTCAAGGACAAACCCACATGGGCGCCGGCATTCAGCTAGCACTAGATTTGATTGCCGCCCGTAAATCTGAATACCGCAACAATGGGATCACCTACTATCGCCCGTGGGTATTTATGATTACCGATGGTGAACCTCAAGGCGAATCAGATGATGTTGTGGAAATAGCAGCACAGCGCATTCAACAGGAAGAAACTAATAAGCGCGTGGCGTTTTTTGCTGTCGGAGTGGAAGGTGCTAATATCGCCCGTCTGGCGGAAATTGTCGAGCGCACGCCTGTAAAATTGAGAGGATTAGATTTTCGAGAGATGTTCATCTGGCTGTCGGCTAGTATGCAGAGAGTTTCTCACTCAAAAATTGATGAACAAGTCGCATTACCGCCGCCCGGATGGGGAACTGTTTAGTCATTTGGCAGTTGGCAGTTGGCAGTTGGCAGTTGGCAGTTGGCAGTTGGCAGTTGGCATTGGTGATTAGTCATGGGTGCGAAGTGCTTACAATGAATTGGGAGAATCTCAATTTTTCTTTAAGAGTGCTATCCCCGCTGGCTTGGTTATAGAAGCGAGCGGGGACAGCACTACTACAGAAAAATGCTTTTTACAACAATGAGATGCTCCCAATGAATTTCCATAGTTTTGAATTTACGAAGTTTGGAATACAAGAGTTATTAATGGAGAATTCATCTTTTAATTGGCAAGTTGTCGCGGCATCGGTGACTGGTACGAGCCACGAAAAACGATCGCAGCCCTGTCAAGATGCCCACTGCTGGCGCGTCTTACCTAACGGTGTTTTGGTGGCAGCAGTTGCCGACGGCGCGGGTTCGGCTGTACTCGCAGAAGTTGGAGCGAAAATTGCTGTGGAAGCGGTTGTGGAAACGATTTGCCAACAGGATTTGCAGCCTGAAAATGACGGCGAATGGCACGTATTTTTGACAGCTTCTCTGCAAGTCGCACGGGCGGCTGTGGAAGCAGAAGCGGCAACGCGGGAAGTGGCGGCGAGAGATTTGGCTTGCACTTTAATTGCGGTTGTTGCTACACCGGAATTGATCGCAGTTGCTCAAATTGGTGATGGTGCGGCGGTGGCGGGTGATAGTGCGGGAAATGCGATCGCCCTTACGATACCTCCCTGCGGCGAATATATCAACGAAACCATCTTTTTGGTTTCGCCAAATGCGATCGAAACAGCGCAATTTCAGGTACTTCGGGAAAAACTGCGGCACTTAGCTGTGTTTTCCGATGGCTTGCAAATGCTAGCTCTCAAAATCCCCGAAGGTACCCCCCACAAGCCGTTTTTTACGCCGTTGTTTCGGTTTTCGGGCGAAGCGAAGGAAGATTCGGATGCAAAAGAGCAGTTAGAGTCGTTTTTGCGATCGCCCAGAGTCTCCGAACGCACCGATGATGACTTAACATTATTGTTGGCAACTTTTGCGAGTTCGGAGGAAAAGGAAAATTTAGAATAGATCAATTGCAAAAGCCAACATCTATCTGCGTCAATCGGCGTTGATCTGCGGTTAAAAGTTCCCGATTCTGAATTTGGCAACAAGTCTAATTCGTTGAACCGAGCCAGCGGCGAAAATTTGGCGCGCTTCTATAATAAAATCGAGGTGTCACACAATTTTGGTTTAGTCTGTACAGTAGGTCGTCACTTGCAAGCACAAGATATTAAGGATAAGCTCAACTCCCTAATTAGCGAAGCAGCTCTCATAGATCCGAGTTTGGCGAGAAGATTGGATGAAATCAATCGCTGGGTGAAAGATGTTAAACCCGGTTCGCTAACTGCTAAGAAATTTGTGGTGGCTTTTTTGCTACAGCTTATCCGAGATTCTCAGGTTTGGCTGGCAGTTCAATCTCTACCTTCGGAAATAGAAAAACAAGCGGCGTTTGAGTTAATGACTCCGGGAGAAAGGTATTGGTACGGCTATCTATTTCCTAAATGGCTGAGTGAAAACGATCGCAAATTTTACATCTGGAAACAAAAACTCAAGGCGGGTAAATTCGATCCGGCTGACGATGGCGTCATTCGTGCGATCGCCTCCCGGATAGTCGAACGCCAAGGCAGTGTTTTGTATCGCTATGTAGCAGATCTTTCTATGGCAACCGATTCGATCGTTAGCAACCGCCAACAGCAGCCCCTCTGCATTCAAGTCACCACTCTTTCTGATGAATTTTCGGAACAAAAATATCAACAATGGCAACAAACTCTTCAAGGCTGGGGGATTGACAGAGGACTATTTTTAAGTTATGATACAAAAGATGCAAATTTCCTGAACCAGTTAGTTAACATTGCATTATATAATAGTGATAATTTGCCCGCAGGTCGTTACCTCAAATTCCCATAAATTCACCCGATCTGCTGCTGAGAATAGTTCGACTGCTAAAAACTCGGTGAAGAAAAAATTTTGAATAACTCACATATTGCAGAATTCTAGACAAGGCCACAAACCTAACCCTCAGCCCGCTTCCCGCAAAAAGGAAGGCTATGCCAAGATTTTTCCTCCCATTTTCTATTTCCGGGAGGTGTCTGGCAAACTGCGGCAACAGGTACTTGATACAAATGCTAAGCAACGGGAAGATTTACCGCAGCAATCAATAGCGGTAAGGTACCCATTGCGCACCCTACGAAAGATAGAGATTTGATTTAATCGCGGTGAAGTTGTTGGAAATAAAATCAAATTACATCAACATCAATACTATGACAGTACAAGGCACAAGCACCGTTGAAAGCAACTTGCAAAAAGTCTTTGAAGAACTAGAAGCTGCCCGAAAAATGCAGGATAATTGGATGAATCATGGGGTAGATTTTGTTGATTTCTATGTGGAAGATGCTGGCGGTGATTGGTTGGAAAAGTGGGGAAAATGTGAAGAAGAATTAGAGTTGATCAAAATTAAACAGGTAGATGTTGAAGCAGTCAAAGTAGCGATCGACCTTTCGGACTTTGGGCAAACCAAACTGCTGGAAATCGCCTTGACCAGCCACTGCCATACCAGCAAGTGCGATCGCCCGCACGAGTCTCCCACTGGGCAAGAGGTGAAGCAGCAACGGCTGTCACTCCTAGGGGAAGCGATTTTCGGTGCTGTTGTTACCGATTACCTGTACCGCGAATATCCCTACCTGAACTGCGATGCTATCTCAACTTTAAAATCTCGTTTAGCAGACAATAAAAAACTGGCGGAATTTACACAAAGTTGGAAATTGAAGGAACTTAGTTGGCGGGTTAGGAGCGGGAAAGAAACAGACAAAAGCGAGTACAATATTTTTTTAGCTGAGACTTTTGAGGCTTTGTTTGGCGCGATTTACTTAGAGTTCGATCGCGATTTTTGCCGTGCGGGTAACTGGCTGATTCAAAAGTTGATTGAACCAACTCTGGGCGAACATCTCGATCTAACTCAGCAGTCGAAAGGTACGCTGGAAAATGAGCTAAAACGGCGGGAAATCCTGGGGGCGGACATTCTTGAGGCGATCGCGATCGACTATCTGTACAACCGCTTTCCCGATCGCAACAGCAGCCAGCTAACTCGTTGGAAAAATCTGTTAGGGGCTAAAGAGATTTTCCCGAAAGACTTTAAAACAAAATTAGGCAGTCATTACCTAGAATTGGAGAGCAATTTCTCGCGTACCCGCGACTGGCTGGTGGATAATTTCATCAAAACCGCAGTTGACGAACTGGAAGACGAAACAGGCGATCGACTAAAATAAAATCAACTCCTAAAAAATATGGGAAAACAGCAATGGTTACACAACTGCAATCTCCCGAAAAATCAAAGATCATCTACCCCGACGATAACGGCGAACCGATGTCAAACAATACGGATCAGTTTCGATTAATCGTTTGGATTAAAGAAAATTTAGAATTGCTGTTTGCAGACGATCCAAATGTTTTGGTAGCAGGTGACTTGCTTTGGTATCCGGTGGAAGGGAATAATAAACTACGCCAAGCACCAGATGTGATGGCAATTTTTGGCATCCCCAAAGGATATCGAGGTTCCTATCAACAGTGGAACGAAGATAATATTGCGCCGCAAGTCGCCTTTGAAATTTGGTCGCCGGGAAATCGTCTGACTCCGATGATGCAAAAATTTCAATTTTACGAACGCTACGGTGTGGAAGAATACTATTTGTACGATCCAGAAAAATTGGAACTGATAGGATGGTTGCGGGTTGAGGGAAAATTAGAACAGATTGAACAAATGGAGGGTTGGGTAAGTCCGAGACTGGGAGTGCGGTTTCAATTATCTGAAACAGGACTCGAAATGTTCGGGCCCTCTGGAGAAGCGTTTATGAGTTTTGCTCAGATCGATCGACTGCGACAGCAAGCCGAGGCGCGGGCCGAACAAGAACGGCTGCGGGCTGAACAAGAACGACAGCGGGCCGAACAGGCAGAAATGCTGCTGGAACAAGAACGATCGCGATCGCAAGCTTTAGAATCAAGACTGCGAGAAATGGGAATCGATCCCGATCGATTGTAAGCACAATTGCAAAATTGAACTATTGTGGAACAGGCCCGAAAGCCTCTTGCTGAGTTTTCCAGGACGGGCAGGATGCCCATCTCACAATAAAATAGAATTACGGGTTTATCAGTGGGGTAGCTTTCTTTAATCTAAAATCCAAAATCTCAAATCTCAAATTGATTAATCCTCTATCCCCTAACGGAATTCTATGCAGTTGCAGCGCCAATTTAGCGGACAACTGATTGCGATCGACACCAACAGCGCGATCGCCAGTGGCGGTGAAGGTCGCATCTACCCGATCGCCAAAGACTCGTCCCTTGTAGCAAAAATCTACCACAAACCGACAGACGAAGACGGCGACAAACTCACTGTCATGTTCAGTATGCCGCCCGATGCGCCGATCTCGGAAGTGGGACACTCATCAATTGCTTGGCCGATAGATTTGCTGCATACTGTCGGCGGGCGCGAAAAAATCGTCGGTTTTGTGATGCCGCGCGTCAAGAAAGCCTTGCCGGTACACACTTTCTACACACCCAAAACCAGGCGCGAACAAAAACCGCTATTTAACTATCTTTACCTCCATCGCACCGCCAGAAATCTCGCCTCGGCTGTAAACGCCCTCCACGTCAGGGGTTACGTCATTGGCGATGTCAACGAGTCGAACATTCTCGTCACGGATACGGCTTTGGTAACGCTGGTAGACACCGATTCGTTTCAAGTGCGCGATCCTTATACAGGTTACGTTTATCGGTGTCCGGTGGGGAAACCGGAGTTTACGCCGCCGGAATTGCAGGGGCAGACTTTCCGTGATATCGATCGAGCTCCAGAGCACGATTTGTTCGGTTTAGCGGTATTAATTTTTCAATTGCTGATGGAAGGTACGCACCCATTTTCGGGAGTTTATCTCGGTAGCGACGAACCGCCGTCTTTGGAAGCGAGAATTCGATCGGGCCATTTTCCCAGCGGTACCAAGCGGATACCCTACCGCCCGATGCCCGCTGCGCCAGCCTTCGAGATGCTGCATCCCCAACTGCGGCAGATGTTTCTCCGCTGTTTTGAGGAAGGGCACGGCAATCCGGCGGCGCGCCCGGATGCGAAAACTTGGGTGAATGCGATTCGGGAAGCCGAAGATTCCCTAATTACTTGCAGCAAAAACACTCAGCACAAATACGGAAATCATCTGAGTCGGTGCCCTTGGTGCGATCGGGCAAAACTTCTCAAAGGTCGCGATCCGTTTCCTTCGCGGCAGGCAGTCAGCAACGGATTGCACTTGCAGCCCGCGAAAACCAAGCGTAAAAAGCCCCAGCCACCGCCCGTCGTGAGGGAGACCGCAGTGCGCCGCCAACACCAGTCCACGGGGCTGCCACGCCAAATGGGAAACTATCAACTGCCGATGCTACCGATACCTTCTCGGAGTCGGACTCCGGTGCCTCGGATTCCCCCTAGCAAGTTTGAGCGCATTGTTCAGGATGCTGCTTGGGGAGGTGTTTGGGGGACTTTGTGTTTGGCGGCGGTGGCGGGGATTTTTTCGGCAATCACTGAGGGTGGCGGCGCGATTTTGGGGGCGATTTTTGTCGGTTCGATTTGGGGCAGTTTTTTTGGGATGATGTGGGGTATTTTTACTTTGTCGCCGAACCAGATTTGGCGGAAGTGGGGGGGAGTTTTGGTGGGGACTCTCTGGGGGGCTTTCTTTTTGGCTGCGATCAGCGGTGTGGTGTTTGGGGCGATTAGTGATAATTCGGCGATCGGACAGGCGATTTTATCTGGCGCGGGGATTGGTACTGTGTGGGGCTGTGTTTGGGCTGGTTTTCCGCCTCCTCTGGCGCTGCCAATGGGCAGAGTGTGGGGCCGGCGGGGAGCATTTTTGGGGGCGGTTTGGGGAGCGTTTTTAGGGACTTGGGCTGGTGTTTGTTTGGGGGCTGGGTTGGTGGTTTGGCAGCAATATAACGGGCAGATGCGGCCGATGATCGAGTTTGGGGGTTTATTGCTGGGTGTGGCGATCGTGGCGGCGGGTGTGGGTGCGATCGGGGGTGTGGTTTCTGGGAGTTTGTTGGGTGTTTGTGGGTTTGCGCCGAAGCTGCCGGTGTCGTTTCAGCCTTCGGGTGTCAGCGGTGCGGCTTTGGGTTCGATTTGGGGCAGTTTTTTGGGGACTTTTGCGGGTGCGGTGTTGGGGGCGGGGGTTTCTGCGATGTTTCCGGCTGTCAGCAGTGGGGTGTCGGTGCAGTTGGCGCCTGTGGCGGGTGCGATCGTGGGAGCTGGTTTGGGGGCGATTTGGGGCGTAATTTCGGGTACTGTTTGGGGGGCGTTGGGGAAGTGGTGATTTGATTAGATTTATGGGTTGAGACTTATTGGATAAATCTTTGATCGATCGCAAAACCGCTCCTTCAAGGTAGATAAACGCAGCCCAACGCAGATGTATTTCAACAGCAGATCAAGAATTACAATCTTGTCTATGAAGGCAGAGGTAAGTTGTTGTACTTCAGCGCTCAAACAGGGCTCGCATCCCAACAACATACCGCTTCTAATTTAGAGATGTATGATATTGTTGCCGTTTGCATCGGAATAATATTTTTCCGAGCGCAGTGCAAGCGCGACGCTCGCGAGCAGGGTATAATTCAATACGGTAATAACTCGAATCAAGTGATGTTCCGCAGCGCGATTATCCGGTATGATTCGATAGATTTTTCGCACTTCTAAGGATGCTTGATAATCTTGATTGTTAATGCAAACTACAAATTTCATTTTTAAGTTAAACTTCAACATATTTGCATAAATTAGTAAGCTCAGAAGCAGTTTTGTCTGTCAGCAAAATCGACCCTTGCGCCGTCAATTCCCATCTGTCGCGGGGCGAACCTGTTTCGATATATCGTTTAACCAAGCCATCAGCAGACAGTTTTTTTAAGACAACCATCATGTCAGGTTCTCGCGGTACATCTCGATAGGAAAGTGCATTGGCGAGTTCGTACCAACTCCACTTTCCTTGACCTTTAGCCACTAATTCAAGAAGCACTAATTCAAGCTGAGTTAATTGAGTTAAGTTTTGCATTAAAAGTCCTCCACGCTAGGATGAAACAAAACGCCAAATCCTTCTCCCTAGCTGACGCACCCTACTTCACGAGAATTTATTGATACTTCTGGTGTTTTACCTTGACTAGCTGCAATCTCTGTCTTTAATCCTAAAGCCTTCAGCAAACCAATAAATCGGTAAATCTCTTCTCCCCCTGATGCTTTCAGCAATTCCTGAAGTTTATCCCAATTTTGTAAATCGTCTTCAGCTATGATAGAGACTTGACTTTGAGCTTTAAGTACATCTCTGAGTACCGTCAGTAACAGTTCAGGTTCCGGTGTTGTTTCTTCTAAAATTGCTTGAATATAAGCAGCAGTTTCTTCAATGTCTTGAAGCGAGTTAATCAGATAATCATGGTAACTGTGCGTTTTAGGCATCGTCTCTACTCCTGAATTCTATCCAGTATTCTTTGGCTTTGCGAATATCTCGATCGCGACTCGCAATGACACGTTTTGCTAAGTGAATCTTATTGAGATATAATGTAGTTTTAACACAACACAAATCATTGTCCTATGAAAACCGTTGACAAAAGTCAGTTAACCGCTCAACTACTAGAATTATTGCAACTTGTCGAGCTTGAAGGCGAAGAAATTGTAGTGATGGATGGGAATAAACCAGTTGTGAGAATTTGTCAGTATGAAAAGTCTCTTTCAACTGAAGAATTATTTAAGGATATGCGGGGGAAAGTAAAATATTTTGAAGATTTAACTACGCCAACAACTGAAGAATGGCGGGAAGTATGACATTTGTCCTTGATACCTGCGCTCTCATCTGGTGGAGTTTAGATCCAGACAAACTTTCTCAACGGGCAAAAGAAGCTTTTCAGCAGATGGAACAAGAAAAAAATGGTTTGGTTCCATCAACGGCAATCTGGGAAATAGCTATCAAAAACAAAAATCATAAGTTAGATTTAGGAGTAAGCATTGATGACTATATCGCTACTTTGAAAAAGTCTAATGTTATTCGGATCGTACCAATTGATGAGGACATTTGGCTACAAAGTGTCAAGTTAGAATGGGAACACCGAGATCCAGCAGATAGAGTGGTTGTAGCAGTTGCCAAAAGAAGTCAAGCTGCTATTATTACAGCCGATCAAAAAATAGCTGGTTTCTACTCTTTAGTAATTTGGTAAATTGAATATGCCAGGTATCGGAAACGTAGAACTGGCGTGGTTTCGTGGTTTATGCCTTTGTAATAAATCTTTATGAAAACCGGAAACGCTTAGATGTTACAGTCTACAAGTCTCGACGCGAGAGAAGAGAACCAACTCCACCTATCCCCCACCCTACTATTGCCCGACCGCATTGACCAGACCCCCGCCGGGAGGTGTCCTTGAGGTGCTTTGGTATTGAATTTTAGATCATTATAGTACAACCATTCACGCCTATTCACACGCCAACCTACCCGATCGCCAAAAGCTTCCCAAATTTTCTGATCGTATTCTCCGCTTCCTCCCAGACTTTCATAGATGCGTTTCTGCACCGAAAAGCCGAAAAGTCCGTTACTGTATTTTACCCAAAGTTGGTCAATAGTTCGTAAGTCTTCACAGGGGAATCGATCAATATCTTCAATTCTGAACCACCTCTCCCCTGTTCTGCCTGCTGCTTCCAGCATCTTATTCTTCGTTTCGTGATCCGCCTCTTGCCATTTTTCGCTAGCCAACAGCCGATCGAGTTTACCATAATCGACTCCTTTTGCGGAAATCAAATTTATAGGTTGGGGAAGCATAGCCAACCATTGTTGCACTGAGTGAGGCCTGTTTGTCACATCCATTTCCATCCCTTTCATAATTGCCTGATGCACCGCATCGCTAATATTAGGATTAATCTGATACGGCGGCTTTAAAGGATAATTTGAAGCCCTCAAGTATGCAGGAGTTGGTGGTGTTATCGTTAGCAGATAGTATAGCGTTGCCGCCAGAGCATAAACATCTGTGTACTCAGCAAATCTGCCAGTTTCCGCGTATTGTTCGAGAGGCGCAAAACCATGTGTTAATTCACAAGTCATTTGTTGAGTGCGATCTGGAATAAAACCCCGCGCCAAACCAAAGTCAATCAAAACTGCATCTTGATTGTCACGCACCATAATGTTTTGTGGCTTGATATCCCGATGGAGTAAACCTTGTTCGTGAACAACTATTACGGCTTCTCCTGCTTGGCGGATGTAGTTTAAAGCTTCAGTTTCTGACAGAATACCGCGCCTTTTCACCCATTTCCACAAATCTTCTCCTGCCACATATTCCATCGCAATGCAAGGCAAATTACCATGATCGAAATAGTTGTATATTTGCACAATATTGGGATGCTTGCACACAAATAGCTTTACCGCCTCTTGCAGGAATCTTTCCCGATACCGGGCAAAATCTGGATCGCTCAATAATTCATCTTTAAGCGTTTTGATGACAACCCGCTGCCTGTTTTGCGCCTTCTGCGCTAGGTACGTGACCCCAAAGCCGCCCTCACCTAACTTGGCTTCAATAATATACCGATCGCCATATAACCCCTGCCCTGCTTCCCAAACCATTCTCCTCACCGCCAACCAATATTAATTTTTATCTCGGCCTAGCCTGTATTTTAACTGTATTTTGTAAGTTCGGTTTAGTTCCACGGGTCTAACTTCAGTTCGCCTTCCCGGTGATGGTTGGCTTTTAGTTCGATCGCCCTTTTCCGACATAATTAGATCGACAAATTCGCAGCAATTTCATTAAGAATCCTAAATCCCAAAACCTGTTTACCCAAACAGACCCTTTCTGTGGCAACCTAAAAAACAGCAGACACAATTTTATAGACCTTCGTAACAAAACTCTACCAATCAACTATGCAAACTCTGCCCAATCCAACTAAAACCCCCACAACCGAACCGATTTTCGACACCAGCATCAAACGCCGCAAAACCCGTCCCGTCAAAGTCGGCAGCATCACGATCGGCGGAGGCAACCCAGTCGTCGTACAATCGATGATTAACGAAGACACCCTCGACATCGACGGATCAGTCGCAGGAATTCGGCGATTGCACGAGATTGGCTGCGAAATCGTCCGCGTTACCGTGCCCAGCATGGCCCACGCCAAAGCTTTAGCCGAAATTAAGCAAAAATTGCAGGAAACCTACCAAGCCGTGCCCCTGGTTGCTGATGTCCACCACAACGGGATGAAAATTGCCCTGGAAGTCGCCAAACACGTAGACAAAGTGAGAATCAATCCGGGACTTTACGTGTTCGAGAAGCCCAAAGCCGACAGAAGCGAATACACTGACGCGGAATTCGCGGAAATTGGCGAGAAAATCCGCGAAACCCTGGAACCTCTGGTGATTTCCCTGCGGGATCAAGGTAAAGCTTTGCGAATCGGCGTTAATCACGGTTCCCTCGCCGAACGGATGCTGTTTACCTACGGCGACACCCCCGAAGGTATGGTGGAATCGGCCCTGGAATTTATCAAAATTTGCGAATCCCTCGACTTCCGCAACATCGTGATTTCCCTGAAAGCCTCCCGCGCGCCGGTGATGGTGGCTGCTTACCGCTTGATGGCGTACCGGATGGACGAATTGGGGATGGATTACCCGCTGCATTTGGGCGTTACGGAAGCTGGGGATGGCGAATACGGCCGCATTAAATCCACGGCTGGTATCGCCCCGCTGTTGGCTGACGGTATCGGCGACACGATTCGCGTCTCGCTGACAGAGGCGCCGGAAAAGGAGATTCCTGTCTGCTACAGCATTCTGCAAGCTTTGGGATTGCGGAAAACGATGGTTGAGTATGTGGCTTGTCCTTCCTGCGGCCGCACTTTGTTTAATTTGGAGGATGTGCTGCACAAAGTGAGGGAGGCGACGAAGCATCTCACTGGTTTGGATATTGCAGTTATGGGTTGTATTGTCAATGGGCCGGGGGAAATGGCTGATGCTGACTATGGCTATGTCGGGAAGCAACCGGGTTATATTTCTCTGTACCGCGGCCGGGATGAGATTAAGAAGGTTCCTGAGTCTCAGGGTGTGGCAGAATTGATTGATTTGATTAAGTCGGACGATCGCTGGTTTGAACCTGAATAGGTTTTGCTGGATTTAGTTTTGAGGTTTGGGGCGATGCTCAAAGCCATTGGTGTCAACTATCGCCTGAAACCGTTGAAAAATCTCGCTTTTATCCGAGGCCTGATCCCCCCTAGCCCCCCTTAAGAAGGGGGGGACAAGAGCGATCAAAGTCCCCCTAGCCCCCTTTAAGAAGAGGGGGGGACAAGAAAGTCTTCTCAAAGTCCCCCTTCTTAAGGGGGATTTAGGGGATCGAGACTTGTGCAGCAGATATACAAAGGATTCTAGGCATTTGCAAATCCATCCCCTACACCCGCGTCCGCATTCAGGCGCGGCAGCCTCGGCTTCGGGAATACAACTTGGCAAAGTTGAATAAATATGTATCCAAAATCCGACCAAGCCTTGCCTGTGTTAGATTGGGCGTGATTATTCTGAAATCTTTTGCTCCGGCGCGTCAGACAAATGGTTATAACAAAACGAGGGCTTATTCTAAGTGCTACAGCAGTTGCACTCACTGCTGTAACTCTTGTCAACACTGGTTGCAGTTCTAAATCTCTGGCTTCTTTTCGGGGAAGTCCTAAAGAGTTGGTTGATGAAGTTTGGCAGATTATTGACAAAAGTTATGTTGATGGCACTTTTAACCAGGTTGACTGGAAAGCGGTGCGAAATGATTATTTGAACCGGACTTATACCAGCGATGAGGAAGCTTATAAGGCAATTCGCGAAATGCTGAAGAAGCTTGATGATCCTTACACGCGGTTTATGAACCCTGAAGAGTTCAAAAATATGCAGGTTGAAACTTCTGGGGAGTTGATTGGAGTCGGGATTCAATTAACTCAAGATGAGAAAACTAAGAAGTTGGTGGTGATTTCTCCCATTGAGGATACTCCGGCTTTTACTGCTGGTATTCTAGCAAAAGATATCATTACTAAGATTGACGGCAAGAGCACGGAAGGCATGGATACGAATCAAGCGGTAAGTTTGATTCGCGGCCAGGCGAATACTGAGGTGACGCTGACTATTTTGCGGGATACCAAGGAATTACAATTTAAGCTGAAACGCGCGAAAATTGAAATTCATCCCGTGCGGAAGTCGGTGCAGAAAAGCCCGATCGGCGAAATCGGCTATATTCGCTTAAATCAGTTTAGCGCCAATGCTGCATCGGAAATGCGATCGGCAATTAAGGATTTGGAACAGAAAAAGGTGACGGGCTATATCCTAGACTTGCGCTCAAATCCCGGCGGGTTGCTCTACGGCAGTATTGAAATTGCTCGGATGTGGCTCAAAGAAGGTACGATCGTCTCAACGGTCGATCGCGTCGGTGAAGCAGACAAACAAACTGCAAACAAGGGAGAGATCACCGACAAACCCTTGGTTGTACTCGTAGACGGCGGTTCAGCAAGTGCTAGCGAGATTCTATCCGGTGCTTTACAAGACAACAAGCGCGCGGTTTTGGTGGGAACAAAAACCTTTGGTAAGGGTTTAGTTCAGTCAGTACGCGGCGTGGGAAATGGTTCCGGTTTGGCGGTGACAATTGCCAAGTATTTTACTCCCAATGGCACCGATATCAATCACATGGGAATTAAACCGGATTTTGTGGTTGAACTCACTGATGCTCAAAAACAGGAGTTGCGGCGCGATCGCGATAAAATTGCTACGACGGCAGATCCGCAGTACGCGAAAGCTTTGGAAGTTTTGACAAAGCAAGTTACTGGTAAAACCGGGAACGATAAGGCTGAGTCGAAACCGAAGGCTGCGTCACCTAAACCGACTGCGGCGCAGGCCAAACCGAGTCCGACACCTTCTAAATCTAAGTAGCAAGTTTGATCGTTCGGACTTCAGTCCTTTCCAAGTTTTGAAGGACTAAAGTCCGAACAATCGAACGGTTTATGGAATCTGATTTATTGCGGTTGACATTTTCGGGCACGAATTAATCCGATACGTCGGGCGATCGCATCTTCAGCAGAATCATAAGGGCCCCACTGTTCTATAATAGTGGGGCTTTGCTGTTCGATTTGGGCGATGGGTAAAATCTCGCAATTGCCAGCAGGACGTTTGACAATATAAAATTTCTGTGATTCTGTCATAGCTAAATTCGTCAAGTAAAAGATCGATACTAACTAATATAAGACGTACGGTTGAAACCGCGTCTATACAAACCATGTCCGCCTCCGCGGACTGAAGACAATAACCGTCTAATCTTCAACCCGCGAAGGCGGGTTTTGTCTGTGTAGGCGCGGTTTCAACCGCCATCTAATCTTCAGAATTGGGAGAAAAATTAAAAAAAACTAACACTTTCGGTAGATGCCGGAGAAACTATCTATTATCAAAATGGATACATTTATTTCATTTTTGCATTAAACAATTTCCGAAACACCAAAATATTCTAATCAATACCAAAAAAAACCATGCAATTTGTCCCCAAAGCAATCCCCGAAATTCAACCCGAAATCATCCCAGTTAAAGAATCACCGCCGCCAGAACTTGTTACTTTCGATGTCAGCGGGATGAAATGTGCGGGCTGCGCCAAAGCAGTTGAACGCCAACTCATGCAGCATTCAGGCGTAATTTCAGCTTGCGTTAACTTAGCCGTAGAAGTCGCAACGGTTGAGTGTCAACCGGGGGCTGTCGATGCAGAAGCTTTAGCAAAAAAATTGACTGATAATGGATTTCCCTCCCAGTCTCGCTTAGGTGGAAATCAGCGGGAAGCGGAAGCGGCGATAATTGAACGACGGCGGCAAGAAATTCGACAGCAAATCAATCAATTGTCGATCGCCCTAATCCTAATTATTCTATCCGGTTTAGGTCACATCCTCGGCACCAAAGCCCCAATTCTCAGCAACATATGGTTTCACTGGGGACTCGCCACCCTCGCATTGCTGCTACCTGGCCGCCCGATTATCGTTGACGGCTGCCGCAGTTTGTGGCGAAACGCACCCAACATGAATACTTTAGTAGCTTTAGGCGCAGTCACAGCTTACACCGCTAGCAACGCGGCGCTGCTGTTTCCACGCATGGGATGGGAGTGCTTTTTTGACGAACCAGTGATGCTGCTGGGCTTTATTTTGTTGGGCAAAACTCTCGAACAGCAAGCCAGACGGCGCGCTGCATCAGCTTTACAAGCTTTAATCGCACTACAACCCGCGACAGCCCGCTTAGTTGATTTTAAACTCCCAATTTTAGATTTGGGCTCTCAAGAATTGCCTGTAAACTCGACATCTCAACTCCACAATCCACAATACATTGAAATTCCAGCCGATCGCGTCCGAGTCGGAGAATGGCTGCAAGTTTTGCCAGGCGAAAAAATTCCCGTAGACGGCGAAGTCTGCGAAGGCAAAACAACTGTAGATGAGTCGATGCTGACTGGCGAATCGATGCCAGTTTTAAAGCAACCAGGAGATACAGTTGCGGCGGGAACTATCAATAAATCCGGGGCAGTTGTGATGCGGGCAACTCGCACCGGTCAAGAAACAACTGTAGCCCAAATGGTGGCTTTAGTGCAAGCAGCCCAAACTCGCAAAGCACCAATTCAAAATTTAGCTGATACTGTCGCCGGATATTTTGTGTATGGCGTAATGGCGATATCGGCTTTAACTTTCCTATTTTGGTATTTTGCCGGGACTCATATTTGGCCTTCTGTGCTTTTAGGACAAGGGGCGATGAATATGGAACACGGCGCAATCAATCTGGGAAATCAATTACCCATGATTCATTATCAATCTTCTTTGCTGTTAAGTTTGAAATTGGCGATCGCAGTTTTAGTTATTGCTTGTCCTTGCGCTTTGGGACTGGCTACCCCAACTGCAATTTTAGTCGGTTCTGGCATCGGGGCGGAACGCGGGCTTTTGATTCGCGGCGGTGATGTTTTGGAACGGGTACATCAATTAGATACGGTGGTTTTTGACAAAACTGGGACTCTCACAACCGGCAATCTCACACTCACTGATTATTTGCCGATTTTTGTGAATTCTGATTTGGATTTTAACTCGGATATTAATGTCGGAAATAGGCAAGATGCCTGTTCCACAATTTCCACAATTTCCACAATTTCCGCAATTGATGATGTTTCTGGAAACAGACAAGATGCCTGTTCCACAATTGACTCAAAACTGCTGCAAATTGTGGCGGCGGTGGAAAGAGGCGCTTGTCATCCCATCGCCGCCGCGATTTTACTGGAATCTCAAAAACAAGCTTTGCCGCTGCTACCTGCTGAGGATTTCTACACGGAACCGGGATTTGGGGTTTCTGCTTTGGTGGATGGCCGGCGGGTGTTCGCTGGGAATGCCGCGTGGATGAGCGAGCAGGGGGTCGTTGTGGCGACGCAATTGTCGGAGTCTTTGCAGGGCAAAACGGCAGTTTACGTGGCTTCTGGGGGCGTTTTGCTGGGGGTAATCGGGCTAAAAGATACTCTGAGGCTGGATGCTAAGGCGACGGTCGATCGCCTCCGGGAAATGGGATTGCGGGTGATCATGCTGACGGGGGATACTGCGTCGGCTGCGGCGGTGGTGGCGCAGCAGCTAGGTTTGACGGCGGCTGATGTTTTGGCCGAAGTGCGGCCGGATGGGAAGGCCAGGGCGATCACCAGTTTGCAAGCCCAAGGCTGTAAAGTGGCTGTGGTGGGAGATGGTATCAATGATGCGCCGGCTTTAGCTCAAGCTGATGTTGGTATCGGTTTGCACTGTGGCACTGATGTGGCGGTTGAGACTGCTCAAATTGTGTTGATGCGAAATGCTTTGATGGATGTTGTTGAGTCGATCGACCTTGGGCGCGCTACTTTTAATAAGATTCGCCAAAATTTATTCTGGGCTTTTGCTTACAATACTCTGGGAATTCCGGTTGCAGCCGGTATCTTGCTACCTGCAACCGGAATTCTACTCAGTCCGGCGGCGGCAGGTGCATTTATGGCATTTAGTTCTGTTAGCGTAGTTACAAATTCTTTGTTGCTGCGTCGCAACTTTCGACCTTAAATGTATGCCTTCCACCTAAAAGTCATCAGTCATTGGTGATTAGCTAGGAACTAATGACCAATGACTGATGACTAATGACTAATGACTGATGGCTACAGTGCCATACTTTCCAAGAGTCGCCAATTATTGTTATTCATAATTGAATGACTGACTAGCTCGAACATTTGACGGCAGTGGTTGTTGGTTTGCAAGGGCAATTCCTCGTTTTTAATCACGAAGTTCATCCGAACCTCTGAGTCGCTAGCCGTGTTTTTCTCAATTAGGACTTCGGCGGTGACAAGTTTGGGAATCGAAACTTGACCGGGAATTTCGCGAGCCATGAGCGAATCTCCTGTATTGTAGATAATGTCAAGATTGCATGACTCTAAAATTTCAATCAGGGACTGACGGAGACGGTCGATGGGAACGGCAACGATAAAAAACCCAGTATAGCGAGCCATAGAAAACTCCAGCGGTGAGGCATTTAGATTTTATTATCATACCGAACCTAGAAGAGATGAACAGAACAATATGGATTTATTTTATTTAGATGGAAAGTTAAGGCAATGAAGGGCAAACTTATCGTGTTTGAGGGGGTTGAAGGTGCGGGCAAAACTACGCAAATGCAGCGATTGATACATTTGCTGCGAGCAAGTTACTTTCAGAAAGTCCGGTTGGTGGTTACTCGCGAACCGGGGGGTACGGAGTTGGGAAAGGGACTGCGACATTTGCTATTAAAACAAGATCCGGAAGAATTTGTATCCGAGATGGCAGAATTATTGATGTATGCTGCCGATCGCGCTCAGCACGTCGAAACTTGTCTCAAACCTGAGTTATCGAAGGGAACGATTGTTTTATGCGATCGCTTTACTGACTCTACGATTGCTTATCAGGGCTACGGCCGCAATCTTAACTTAAATTTAATCAAACAGTTGAATGCTATTGCCACCGGCGGCTTGGAAAGCGATCTGACTTTGTGGCTGGATATTAACGTGGAGGCGGGTTTGGCGAGGGTAAAGGCTAGGGGAGAGCGCGATCGCATCGAGCAAGCTGATTTGCAGTTTCACAAGCGCGTACAGCAAGGTTTTACAGAATTAGCCGAGTCAAATAAATCTCGAATTGTCCGGATCAATGCCGATCGCCCTGAAGATGCAATCGCCCAGGAAATTCAAGCTATCGTAACTCGCAAGTTAGAAGCTTGGGGATATTCAAATAATCCCAATGCTGAAAAGTAAGCTGACATACGTAGCCAGAAACCGGGTTTTTTACCAAACTTTTTGCTAAAAATCCCCAATCTCGATAAAAAAACCGATTTCTAAGTTCCTACCTAACTAACCATAGGGTGCGTCAGGGGGCTGTCAACTATCAACTATCAACTATCAACTATCAACTATCAACTATCAACTATCAACTATCAACTATCAACTATCAACTATCAACTGTCAACTATCAACTGTCACATGGATTATTTCACATCATTAATCGGACAAAATCGAGCCGTAGAATTACTAACCCAAGCAGTCGATCGCAACCGAATTGCTCCCGGTTACTTATTTGTAGGCTCTAACGGTATCGGCAAAAGCTTAGCCGCCCAGTGTTTCATCGAGCTTTTATTCTCAGCCAATCTTCCCGAAAGGCGATCGACAGAATCCGTACAAAATCGCGTGCGACAGCGAAATCATCCAGACTTACTCTGGGTAGAACCAACCTACATGAACCAAGGCAAACGGCTTTCCACAAAAGAAGCAGAAGAAGCAGGCTTAAAGCGAAAAGCACCGCCTAAAATTCGCCTAGAACAAGTTCGAGAAATCGGTGAATTTCTAAGCAGACCGCCCCTAGAAGCTGGGCGTTCAGTCGTAGTTTTGGAACAAGCAGAAACAATGGGTGAAGGAGCAGCCAACGGCTTATTAAAAACATTAGAAGAACCGGGAAAAGCAGCGCTAATTTTAATTGCTCCAACTGTGGAAGCTTTGCTGCCAACATTGATTTCCCGCTGTCAAAAAATCCAGTTTTCTCGACTGAATCCCGAAGCAATGGCACAAGTTTTGCAGCAAGCAGGATTCGCCGAGATTTTATCCCATCCCGAAGTAATGGGGATGGCGCAGGGAAGTCCTGGGGAAGCAATTGCTATTTGGCAGCAACTGCAATCAATACCCGATGATTTCCTGCAAAAAGTGAAGCAGTTACCTCAAAATCTGCGATCGGCTTTAGAGTTAGCCAAGGAAATTGATAAAACTTTAGATACTGAATCTCAGTTGTGGTTAATCGATTATTTACAGCATTGTTACTGGCAGCAATTTTTGGCAGGGCGGATTAGCCGATCGCCCTTAGAGCCCTTAGAAAAAGCCCGCCAATATTTGCTAAACTACGTACAGCCGCGATTAGTTTGGGAATGCACACTAATGGGAATCTGTCAAGTATAATCAGAGTGCCAAGTTTGATCCCAATCAGATAACTAAGTAAATCAACTTACTTAATTAAACATAAAATAATTGATCGCTAAAAAGCTTGCTGTGTATGTCTTATCATTTCTATCGGGACGATAACTAAAGCCGTCCTCCGACTTCCATTTCTGTTCTTCCTTCTTCCTTCTTCCTTCTTCCTTCTTCCTTCTTCCTTCTTCCTTCTTCCTTCTTCCTTCTTCCTTCTTCCTTCTTCTTAACACAATGGAAAAAGCCACATTTGCCGCCGGTTGTTTTTGGGGAGTCGAACACAAATTTCGCGCCGTTGCGGGTGTCGTCTCGACTACTGCGGGCTACACAGGAGGTCATTGGCCAAATCCCTGCTACCTGGATGTTTGCGCCCGCATCACCGGTCACGCTGAGGCAGTGTTGGTAGAATACGAGCGATCGCAAGTGAGTTACGAAGCATTGCTAGATGTATTCTGGAATTGTCACGATCCAACCCAAATCAATCGCCAAGGCCCCGACAGAGGCGAACAGTACAGATCAGTGATTTTTTATCACAATTCCGAACAAGAAAAAGCAGCTCGTGAGTCAAAACAAAAATTGCAAATGTCCTATAAATACGACAAAAATATTGCCACTGAAATCCTACCCGCTGGTGATTTTTATCTAGCAGAGGATTACCACCAGCAGTATCTGGAGAAAAAGCGGCAGCCATCCCCGTAGACGAATTTATTCGTACCTACCTACTTAGTTATTAGTCGTTAACTATATTCTGTCCGCCCTAAGCTGTTGTGCATTTAAGCAACGCTCCAAACATCACCCTTATTTTTAATGAAGAGGGAAAAATATTTAGTTTTGCAGTCTTGCCTGTTTATTTGCTAAGCTATAAATTGCGCTCTGTCAATAAACCTTAGATTTATGCACAGGTTATTAACTGGGAAACTGCGGGTAGACTGTTTAACAATACCGATCGCAAATCTTCCAGAAAATCTATCGGGTACTAAAATTGTACAGCTTACTGATTTTCATTATGACGGGAAGCGGCTGTCGGAATGGTTGCTAGAAGAGGCGATTGCAGCGGCTAATGAAGCGGAACCAGACTTAATTTTTTTAACCGGAGATTTTATTACCTACGATCCCGCACCTATTTATGACTTAGTGCAGCGCTTGAAAAACTTGCAGAGTCGGGTGGGAATTTACGCTGTTTTAGGCAATCATGATCACTATTACCCAGGGGCAAAAATTAAGGTTGCTAATGCTTTGAATAATGCAGGTATTCGGGTTTTGTACAATGAAGCTATTTATCCTTTGGGGTCTGAATTGGCTTTAGTTGGGTTTGCAGATTTTTGGTCTGGCGATTTTGCGCCTACACCTGTAATGATATCAATCAATCCGGCGATTCCTCGGATTGTGTTGTCTCACAATCCTGATACTGCTGAAAATCTGCAAAAGTGGCGGATTGATTTGCAGTTTTCTGGGCACACTCACGGCGGTCAAATTGTGATTCCTGGGATCGGGCCTTTGTATGCTTGGGTGAGAAAGATTGGTTATTTGATTCCTCCAGCAATCCGAAAGTTCATTCCTTTTCTCTCGGCTTTCGATCGAGTAGTTACTCATTGGGAATGGGCTAGCGGTTTGCATCGGGTTGGGAGTAATTTGTTGTATGTGAATCGCGGTTTGGGGACTTATGCGCCGGGGAGGCTATTTTGTCCGCCGGAGGTGACAGTAATTACTTTGGTTTGTCAAGAAGACTCGGCGGTTGAAAGCGCGTCTATACAGACAAAAGCTTAGAAAAGCGGGTTGAATAGTGGAAGGTTAAAATTAGGTTGTTTTGTTCAGTCCGCAGAGGCGGACTTAGTTTGAGAAGACGCGGTTTCAACCGCCGTCCTATCTTCTCCAAAGCGATAGCCTCTGCCGTAGACTGTGTGAATTAGGACGGATTCACCCGGTGCTTCTATTTTGCGCCGCAGCAGGCGAATTTGAGCTGCTAATACGTTGCTGCTGGGTTTTTCTGCTTCACTCCACAAGTATTGGTGGATTTGTTCGTGTGTTAGTAATTGACCGGGATGCCGCATTAGGTATTCTAATAATTGACATTCTTTTTCTGATAGGTCAATTGTCCGATCGCTCCGATAAGCTAATTGATTGTCGTAGTCTAGCTGTAAATCTGCCACTTGCAGCCGCCCGACAGCAACCTCGGCATCAAAAGTAGGAGGCCGCCGCAGTAATGCGCGGACTCTGGCTAGCAGTTCTCGCAGTTCAAAAGGTTTGACTAAATAGTCGTCTGCGCCGGCGTCGAGTCCTTGTACGCGATCGTCTAGGGTGTCTTTGGCGGTGAGAAATAGGACTGGCGTACTCCGTCCTTGCGATCGCAATTGCTGACAAATTGCCAGTCCGGTTTGTCTCGGCAGCATCCAATCCAAAATTAGCAAATCGTAACTTCCCTGCATTGCTAAATTGCTGCCACTTGCTCCGTCAAATGCCACATCAACTGTATAACCTTCGCGGCTTAAAACTCGACTCAAAGGGTCAGTTAACTCAACTTCATCATCAACTAAAAGAATCCGCATCCTGATTTCAAATTTGAGATTTTAGACTGAGATTTTAGGTTAAGTAAACTGATTTTTGCTACATTTTCAAGTGTGCAATACTTTCCGATTCGCTGCAAGCTGCTGCTACCCATTCCTGAATTGCAGGCAGTGCCAAAATCGCATCAGCATAAGCTTTTAATTCTGAATCTAATTTGACTCCGTAGGTGACAAAACGCATGACAACGGGGGCAAACATAGCGTCAACAACTGTGAATTTTCCGAACAGCATATTGCCGCCTGTTCCGAATTTTTGGCGGCATTCGCGCCAAATGGCAAAGATGCGATCGATCTCTGCTTCGACACCGGGAGTCATTCCTTCACCTGGATAGCGATTGCGGCAGTCCATCGGCATATTTTCGCGCAGATTTTGGAATCCTGCGTGCATCTCGGCGCAGATGGAACGGGCGATCGCCCGTTCCGCTACATCTGTCGGCCACAAATCATTTGCAAAGCGATCGGCAACGTATTCGCAAATTGCTAAAGATTCCCACACTTTCAGATCGCCGTCGATTAAAACTGGCACTTTTCCCGAGGGAGAATAGCGCCGAATTTCTTCATGCGTTGTCGGCCAGTCTAAGGGGATTCTCACCTCGGCAAATTCCAGTCCAGCTTGTTTCATCGCCAGCCAAGCGCGCAGCGACCAAGAGGAATAATTTTTGTTGCCGATTACCAGAGTCAATTTGGTCATAATGTAGCTGTTAGCTATTTGCGATCGCCCGTGCAATTTTAAGTTTTACAGTTGAATACACAAAGACGTGATACACAATGACCATCGCGCGATCGCCCAGTTCTGTGCACCAACCTCTGCAAGCATTTTACATTAACAGCCTCCCAGCGTTCCGCGTTTTTCTGCAAACGGCGATCGGGGGGCGCGATCGAACGCACCTGATTTGGCATTGAATGATCTGTGTCTGTCGAGTTTGACATCGTTAGCGGTAGGTACGACCACTGTATAGTGCATTTCCTCGGCCTCTACACCGCCGCCTGAGAGGATTTCATCTACTGTAATTTTCAGGGAATCCGGGTCTACACTGTGAAATTCTCCGTCAAATTCTTGACTCTCAAACTCTTGATTGTTTTCCATACTGACCGCCCTTGAAAAAACTGACTAAATATAATATATACCCAAACAAAGGATCGAGCAATACCCTAAATTTATTTTTAGCTGTGAACTCTATGTGTTATTCTGGGTTTGGTAAAAGCTGTTTCTGCTTGTGCCGCGATCGCCCCCTTGCCAAATTAAGCAATTTAGACTCTAAAAATTGACATGATTACTGTTGCACTTCCCAAAGGCGGATTGTTAGGAGATAGCATTCGGCTGTTTAAATCGGTTGGATTAGACTTCAGTGCTTTTCTCGATTCCTCTAACCGACAACTTCAAATATATGACCCGACAGGCACTGCAAAAGCTTTGCTAGTAAGGACGCATGACGTACCGGTTTATGTGGAATACGGTCAAGCTGATTTGGGGATTGCTGGTTATGATGTTTTGCGGGAAAAAACTCCGAAAGTTGCCAATTTAATTGATTTAAAATTTGGCAAGTGTCGGCTGTCTGTGGCGGTGAAAGAGTCTAGTTCTTACCGGCGAACGGTGGATTTACCTCCTCACGGTAGAGTTGCTTCTAAGTTCGTACACTGTGCGAGGGAATATTTTCACAATTTGAATTTGCCGGTGGAAATTGTGCCGCTTTACGGTTCTGTGGAGTTAGGGCCGATTACGGGTATGTCGGAGGCTATTGTCGATTTGGTTTCGACTGGCAAAACTTTGCGGGAAAATGGTTTGGTGGAAATTGATGTTTTGTTTGAAAGTTCGGCTTATTTAATCGGTCATCCTTTGAGTTACCGTTTGAATACGGGGGGGGTTAATGAGTTGATCGGGAAGTTGAGAGAGCAAGTTTTGACGACTGTTTGATGGTCTAAAATGAGAGTTTTCTCATAACAATAGTTCGGACAGTTTTTTGGGAAACGGCTGAAACCCGTATTCTACCGTTGGTGATTCAAAACTGTCCGGACTATTACCAACAATTCTAGAAAAATAGAAATCTCGAAGCTTTCAATAAGCCTCCTGAGTACAGTCTCTGCCGAAACTAAACGCTAGTTTCAAAAGGAATCGGTTCATCCACAGCAGTTTCCGTTTTCTTGTAACTAGCAAAGCCGTTGTTAGCCAGCAAAGAGGCTAAATCTTGCTTTAAGTCTTTATTCCTGAACTCGATAATTTCTTCTAGTTGCTCTTGGAGCAAAGATTTGAGAAGCGGAGCAAGAACCAAATTAACTGATTGAGATATCTGATCCCAAAATGCTTTTTCTTCCTTGAGCAATTGGAGAAAAGCTTCAAAACTATGGGGATACGGAATTCCCAACCCCAAATCTAAAGCACCGCCAGTTCCTAAAGATATACTTTGAGAACCTAATCCTGTGATGGTGTGAAGTTCTCCTACATCGGCAAAATTCCCCAAAAACAAGTTACCAATCCGCAAGCCGTTATCACCTGCAAACAGGCTAAGTGGGAAAGGTGGTGGAACTGGAAACCGCATCATCAAGTCCAAAGTATTCTCAATGCGATATACTGTTCCTTCTCCCATTTGTCTATTGAAGTAATTAGCAAAAGCTTTATTGCCAATTTTAGGAGCACCTATCGGATAAGCTTTGATGTTAAGTCCTGAATTAGTTTCAGTACCAAACCACCGCCGCAAGGCTATGGCACAAAACTTAGACAACGATCCACCCAAACTATGTCCCGTCACGTAAACATCTACTTTATCGGGAACACTTTTTAGTGGTAATAAGCTCGTTTCTAGAAATTCAAAGATGGGTTTGAGTTCGTCGTCATTACCAATCTCCTCATCTTCCAATGCTTTCTGAATCAGCGTTGTAACTTTCTCTTTAAACTCACTACCGAGCTTAATTTTACCTGCATCTGCGAGTGCTTTAACGCAAGCAAACTGCCGTTCAGTTTCCAGACTTTCGATTTCTTTAAAATCTTTAGGGGTGAGTTGACCCAGGATAGTTTTAAAGAAAAGCTTGACCTGATCGGCAACCGAATCAAACCCTTCATAAAATCCTTTGACTACTTTAACCGTGGGATCGGCCATAGAGCCGTAGTTAATTAAGTCCCAGTCTAAGTCACTAACAGCATTAGTCAGTTCAAAAGCTCCTCTATCGGTGAGAATCGTTCCCCGGAAAACCACTGCATACTGCTCCCGCAAGTGATTTCTGAGAATAAATCCTCTAACCGCTTTGCGATCGTGGCGAATGCTGTGGGCAAACTTCCAGTCCTGATTGTGGTGGATTGAATTGTAAATTTCTTCGAGTTCTGAGTCGTCAATACTTCCATCGTCATAGCGATAAAGATCGTAGATTTGATTGCAGAATGTTGCCATCATAATGGCTTCATCTAGATCAAATCCTTTTTTGATACGAGCGGGTATTTTCATTGGTTTCACCTACTTACTTGTCGGAAAACAATACAAAAATCTTGGTGAACTAATTTGTGTTTAATTCTATCTCTTCTACTCAATTAGAATATAGCATTGCTAACAATCTGTCAAGCCATTATAAGAAACTTAACATTATTTTAATTCATCCTTTGAAATTGTTTTGAGAGATCGTACTTTTCTAGTTGGCTTGGCATGAGACTAAATGATAATCTGCTTGAGTTTATATTTGTCAAGCCAAGGTTATGACCCTCACAGCCTAATGTTAATTACGATACAATTGGAATTATGACTCACCCGAAACTACTCAATACTTACGCTCAAATATTCCTAGCACTAAGCAAGGGGACGATTTATATCAATTCTTGAAGCTGTGACTACAAATCTATACCTCCGGCTTCGCCGTCCCCCGAAGCCGCGGGGGGACTACAGGGAGGTCAAATCTGTAGTTGTCGATCGAGGAATTGGTATTAAAACAAGTTAGCATTGTGCCAAAATTTTAACTGAGTTTGTCAAGGCAAACTTGCAGTTTTTCAGCTAAATTTTGAACATAGGGGGGGCGTAGTAAGTTGAGATGATGTCCGGTAACAGAATAAAGTTCTACTTCTTTGGCAAAATTCTTCCAGCCATAATCCCTACTATAATTATTTTTTTCTCCTTTCTCAGTAATCGCAAACAGACTAACCCTACTTGAATAGGTGGGCGTTTTGTAGTTGACAAATGCTTGGAAATTAGACAAGGTAACGCGCATCAGGCGTAAGGCAGCGGGTATGCGAAATTCTAGCCCTTGCAATTGCACAAAGCGAATTGCTAATTGTTCGAGTTGTTGTTTGTTGTTGCCGACAGTTGGTAAGTTCAAAAAGTCTCCTACATAAGGCCAGATAGAGGGCATAGCTGTTGTCACCATGAATTTACAGGCATACCAAAAGTTGTTAATTTCACTGGTAGAGTTAGGTGGCTGATCCAACAAAGCTAATAAATCTACAGTTTGCCCTGCTCGTTGAAGTTGGACAGCCATTTCAAAGGCTATTAAAGCTCCAAAAGACCAACCTCCTAAGCAATAGGGCCCTTCAGGTTGAACAACTCGAATATCTTGTATATAGCGAGCGGCCATACTCTCTATAGTAGTTAAGGGTTCTTCAGAATTATCAATGCCAACAGCTTGGAGACCATAAATCGGTCGTTTCTTGCCTAAGCTCAATGCCAATTCTCGATAGGGAAATGCTACGCCAGCGGCGGGGGGCATCCAGAATAAAGGACGCTTATTTCCTTCTGGTTGGAGGGTGACAATCGTTTGGCATTTTAAAGATGGATTTTGAATAAAGGGTGATTGATTGAGAGGAGATTGTTTCACTTCTCTGGGCCAGGCATTCGCGATTTGGGTTGCTATTTTAGCAATCGTGGTATCTCCCATAAATTCGATCGCTGACAAATCTACACGCAATTCTGTTTTAATTCGGTGTGTCAACTCCAATGCCATTAAGGAGTCAAGACCGAGTTCTGTTAGTTGTTGCTGTTCGTCTAGTTGGGTGACGTTAATTCCTAATGTTTTGGCAACTTGTAGTTGTAGGTAAGCGAGTAACAGCCGGGGGCGATCGCCTACACTAGAAGTGTTTAATTGTTTTCTCAGCCCAAAAATATCCGCCGCCAACTCCTGCCTAGCTTCGCCTACACTTGGCTTGACATCAGCAGTTGAGTTATTCAACGGTAGTTCTTGTTTGAGAACAGGTGGCAATTCCTCAGCACGATCGCGCATTTCTCGCGAACTTTCTTTGTGCTTTGCAACTAATAGCTCTAACAGCTTTGGCAGCAATTTTACTTCATCTGCTGATAAATTAGCTGCCGTTTCTAACTGTCGCGTTAATTCCCCTACATCTTCTGTATTAAACAAGTCAACTATGGGACTCTGACCGCTCTCAGATGATAAGATACTTGATTGTTGACTCTCAGTGCTAGCTGGCTCAAACCAATAGCGATCGCGCTGAAAAGGATAAGTAGGTATTGATAGGCGATCGCGGCGATAGTCTCCGTCAAACCCAAACCAATCTATAGAAACTCCCTTAACATATAACTTTGCTAAACTCTGAAGCATTTGCTCCCAATTCGATTGATTTTCCCGCAGACTTGGTAGCCATGTCACCTCTGCTGTAGGCAAACAAGTAATTCCCATACCAATCGAGAAAGTTTTAGGGCCAATTTCCACAAATATCTCACAGCCTTGCCGAGCAGCACCTTTGATAGCGGTTGAAAATTTAACCGGTTCTAAGACATTACTAGACCAATACTCAGGAGTCATCACCTCAGCTATGCGATCGCCCGTAACAGTCGATATAAAATCTATTTTTGGTCGAGAATAAGTAAGCTCGCTAGCAACCCGCTCCAACTCCGGGAGCATTGGTTTCATATACTCAGTGTGGAAACCATAGGTGCAGTTGGAGAGTGTATCTCTAGTTTCGATTCCTTCAGCTTCTAAATCCGCGATCGCCGCTCCGACAGCATCGGGAAAACCTGCAATCAGATTCAGCTCCCCACCATTAGACATACTCCAAATTTTCCCCTTGTAGGGTGCAATAGCTGCTGCTACCTGCTCCTCACTCCCTCTTACACCAGTAAATCTAAAATCCCTGGGCAACGTTTCTGTTAGAGATCCTAGAGCCGAAACTAACTTCAAACCATCTTCTAAATTCAAGATTCCTGCTACACAAGCAGCAGCATATTCTCCCAAGCTACTTCCCATTACCAAAGCAGGCTCTATTCCCCAAGACTTCCATAACTCAAACAAGGCATATTCAAGGACAAACAGAGCCGGTTGACCATAAGTAGTATCTTTCAAAAAATTAATTTTTTCATCCTCTTCTGCATATAAAAGCTCGGACAGTGGCTTACTTAAATAAGAGCGTAAGATTTCATCGCAGCGGTCAAAAGCTTGGCGAAAAGTTGGCTGTGCTTCATATAGTTCTCTGCCCATATTATGGTACTGGGAAAGATGATTGGTAAACATAAAAGCTATCTTGGGGTGCTTGCCTTTTTTCACACTTCCACACACCAGATTACTAGCCTTTTGCCCACTAACAAAAGCCTTAAGCGTCTCTTGAAACTGTATAATTGATTCGCCCACAACGGCAAGGCGATGGTTAAAATGCGTGCGCCCAGTATTCGCAGTGAAACAGAAATCTGCAACCGATACTTCTGGATGATTTGTCAAAAACTCGTGATAGCAAGTAGCTAACTCTTGAAGAGCCTCTGGCGTTTTTGCTGAGAGCGTCAAAATATGTAGGGGGCGATCGCATCCATTTTCAACTTTAAGCTCAACTTTCGGTGTCGCAGGCATTCCCTCCAAAACCACATGAGCATTCGCGCCCCCAAAGGCAAAAGCACTCACTCCAGCTACAGCCGCACCATCCCCCTCTGGCCAGGGTTCTAGCGTCTGCTGCACTCGCAAAGGCAAGCTATCAAAAGGAATCAAAGGATTTGGTTGGTGGAAGTGGAGGCTAGGAGGAATCTGCCGATGTTTAAGAGATAGGGCCACTTTAATCAATCCAGCCATCCCACTCGCGGCCTCTGTATGTCCGATATTCGTCTTCACCGAACCCACAGCACAATAGCTTCCTGGGGGTCGTCCCTCTGCCAGCACTGCTCCCAGAGCTTTCAACTCCATTGCATCCCCCAGCTTGCTGCCCGTGCCTTGAGCCTCCACGTACTGAATGCGGCTTGGAGAAATGCCTGCTTGCCGATAAGCCTCCCGGAGTACAGCCTCTTGCGCGCGAGGGTTAGGAGCCATTAAGCCATTGCTGCGTCCGTTATGATTGATCGCGCTGCCCCGAATTACGGCATAAATGGAATTGCCGTCAGCCATAGCTTGGGACAAAGGCTTTAACACAACTACACCCACACCATCACTGCGAACGTAACCATCAGCTTCAGCGTCAAAAGTTTTGCAATGACCTGCGGCAGAAAATAAACCTGCTTTGGCAAGGCTAGCCGATGGATTTGGAAATAACACCAAATTCACGCCTCCAGCCAGAGCCGTTGTAGACTCGCCGCGTCGTATGCTCTCGCAGGCTAAATGCAGAGCCACTAAGGAAGAAGAACAGGCTGTATCGATCACGAAGCTCGGCCCATTCAGATTTAACAAGTAAGAAATACGGTTGGCAGAAATACCATGAGAAGTGCCAGTGCTTGCATAAGTATCGATAGTGCGATCTTTCCAGACTAATTGACCGTAGTCGAGACCTAACATACCGATAAATACACCCGTTTGTGTCCCCGCCAAATCGGCCGGAATTTGTCCGGCATCTTCTAAGGCTTCCCATGTCACCTCCAGTAACAGTCGCTGTTGAGGATCCATGCTGGGTACTTCAACGGGAGCAATACCAAAAAAC
Source organism: Microcoleus sp. A6-C6 (assembly GCF_036705955.1). Classification (NCBI taxonomy): domain Bacteria; kingdom Bacillati; phylum Cyanobacteriota; class Cyanophyceae; order Oscillatoriales; family Microcoleaceae; genus Microcoleus; species Microcoleus sp. A6-C6. The sequence continues at coordinate 71,151 of NZ_JAUBVR010000002.1, forward strand.
ATGGGATCGAAGCGATCGACATCCTCTAAAAAGCCACCCATTCTGATATTGGGTTGGTTTGTTGCTCTCAGATCGGGGAAGTCAAGCCACCCATCATCGCGCCGAGCGATTGATAATTCTGAAATTGCTTCTTTACCATCACACAAGAGTTGCCAGAAAGCTTCTGGGTTTTTCGCTCCCGGAAAGCGACAGCCGATTCCAATAATAGCGATTGGTTCTTTCTCGTTAATCATTTTGTTTTGGTTTTTATTGAGATCAAACTGATCGGGACTATTTATAGCAGTCTTCTCGGCGGTTAGGACATTCTGAATTCCTAAAACCGTTCTGCTGAGCGCTCACGGCGAAGCCCTGATTCTAACCCTTCTGCCCCTAGCCCCTCTTCCCTCAAGGTACAAACGTTACAGGCAGAGCCTTGAGACTTCTTAATACCAAGATTTTTCGCCATTCAATCTGCTCAGCAGCTAATTGGATGTGGTGCAGTTTTTGTACTAAAGTCTGGATAGCAACTTGAATCTCCACCCGCGCTAAAGCAGCTCCTAAACAATAGCGAACACCATCAGAAAAAGCCAAGTGATTGTTGTTAGTTCGAGTAATGTCAAATCGATCGGGATCGACAAACTGCTCTGGATCGCGGTTAGCCGCGCCCAAACACAAAATTATTTTATCCCCCTGTCGAATTGTCTTGCCACCAACTTCTATATCTTCACCAGCAATCCGCACAGCCATCTGCAATGGAGAGTCATAGCGGAGAATTTCCTCTGATGCTGTGGAAATCAATTCAGGATTTTCTTTGAGCAGACGCAGTTGTTGGGGATTGCGAAGTAATGCCAACATCCCGTTTCCAATGGCATTAACTGTGGTTTCTGAGGCAGTTAGAAACAACAAAATACCAGTGGCTTGGAGTTCTTCTAAACTGAGTTTATCTCCTTGCTCTCTCGCCGCAATTAACGCGCTAATTAAATCTGCTTTTGGTGCTTTTTCCCTTTGTTTAATCAGTTGCAGAAAGTATTCGTCAAACCCTTTAGTTGCCTGATTCATCTCCTCGTATTCTTCTAGAGGTACCATTGGATCGAGGAGGCGGGACAAAATAGTTGACCATTGATACAACTGCGCTTCATCTTCTCTAGGAACTCCCAACATCCGGCTAATCATTGTTGCTGGTAGTATGCTAGCAAAATCGCTAATGATGTCCATGTGTCCTCGATCCAAAACTTGAGCGAGTAACTCATCTACAATTTCCTGAATAGTGGGGCGCATCAGCTCGATTGAACTAATAGAAAAGGCTTTGTTTGTTAAGCCTCTGAGTCTGGAATGATCCTGGGGGTTTTGGTAAAATAATAATCTTTCACTGGTACTGACCAGGGCATCAATATTCTTGCCTTGTTTCTTTAAGTATTGGTTCTTTTTGGCAAATGTTTCTGGCTTATTGAAACTTTGAATGCGGCGATCGCGCAAAATTGACTTAACATCACTGTAGCGCGTTAGCACCCAATCGGCAATGATCTTAGTTCGGTGTACTGGATCTTCAGAGTGCAGACGGTGGTAAGTTGGATAGGGATCGGCTTGAAAGTTAGGATCGAAAGGATTGTACCTGACGGGTTGAGTCGAAGAGTTTTTGCTGTTATTGACTGGACTTACCGTTGTTTGAGGAATAGGTTCCATTTTGATTTTCCTGATAAAGAACGATTAGCCATTTTGTGCAAAACTTGTTGATTACAGGCAAGAGGCCTGCTTCACAAGGTTTATTGTCTGTCTAATTACAAATTTTAGATTCTGCTAAATATTGTGAAACTGCTGCAATGCTAGGATAATCCCAGAGGAGCGTGGCATCGAATTCGCAATTCAACCATTTGCTCAATTCATCTGTAATGCTAACTGCCAATGATGAATCAATACCGTAGTCAGCGAAACTTCCTTCAACTTCGATATCATCTGGATCGATTTCGAGATGTTCGGCTAAATGGGAAATCAACCAATTCTCAATTTCTGCGATTGTTAAAGTTTCTTTAACGTTTGTTGCTGTTTGATTTGCCGAATCTACAAAAGTTTGGGTTTCCATAGTTTATTCCTGCACAGTTTTCAATGAACGATGAACGCAATGGTTGAAACGAATGGCGCTATATGTCTATCCAATATCGCTGTCGCTGAAATGGATAGGTTGGCAATTGTAAGCGATGGTGGGGGTAATCTCTGTCCAAAGCTGACCAGTCTACAGACCAGCCGCGAATGTATAATTCTCCTAAAGTTTGGAAAATGTGCTGCCAAGCTGATTGCCTCAAATCTTTGCTGGGAAGCCAACAAACATTAGCGTCGGTGCTGATGCGATCGCGTAATAATCCGAATATCCCTGTTTGTTCGGGATTGATTTCTAGAACAAAATCGTACTTTTGTTCAACAACAGTTTCTAAGCACTCGCTCAATTTGGCTAAGGGGTGGGGAGGAGGATTATCCTTTTCTAAGGTGGAGATAAGGGTTTGAGTTCCCTCGGTTTTAACCGGGAATATTTGGTTGAGATCCGGTAGGGAAATCCTAACTTTTTCCCGCTCTAAAGACTGGGTTTGTAGAAGTTTTCCTCTTTCAATGGTCGATGCGATCGCGTCTTCTAAGGTCAATTTGCCGCTGACACAATTCGCTACATTGTCCCCGACTCCATAACCGATCGCTAGTGTCGGGTGGATGCCCCAAGATTTCCACAGTTGAGTTAGAGCGTATTCTAGGGCAAATAAAGCGGTGAACCTAAAGGTTGTCTCATCTAAAGCAGGTTGGGAGAAATCTTGGTCTATTGCTGGCTGCGGATGGAAAACTGCAAGCAAGGACTGTCCTGTCTGAGTTTGCACAATCCGATCGCAATGCTCAATCGCTTCGCGGAAGATAGACTGAGTTTCATATAATTGGTGTCCTAGACCGCGCATATCGCCGACTCCCTCAGTAAATACAAAGGCGATTTTCAGCCGCTTTTTGCGACCTCCTCGTCCGCTTAGCACTCCCACTGTTTCCCGCTGGTGGATAAAATCCCCTAGTCGTTCGTGCAGTTGTGTTGTGGATTCAGCGACTACTGCCAAACGATGTTCAAAGTGCGATCGCCCCGTATTCGCTGTAAAGCAAATATCGCCCATCTTTGCTTCTGGATGAGATTCTAAATAACTTTGATAACGTTCTGCCAACGCTTGTAACGCTGCTGGTGTTTTTGCAGATATTGCCAAAATCTGGGCTGGGCGATCGCTCGACTCTTCTGTTTTGAAAAGTTCGGGCGCTGCTTCCACCACTACATGACTGTTTGTTCCCCCAAAACCAAAGGCACTGACTCCAGCAAGGCGACGTTTTGCATCTGCCGGCCAAGACTGGCGCTGACTGGGAATCGCAAAAGGAGTGCCGGCTAGGGAAAAATAGGAACTGAGTTGCTTCAAGTGCAAGTGCGGTGGAATTTCCCCATGTTGCAGGGAAAGTACAACTTTGATTAAACTAGCAATTCCCGACGCTGCTTCTAAATGACCGATATTAGTCTTCACCGATCCCAGCCAACAGGGGCGATCTTCCCTACCGGGAGTCAGAACAGCTTGTAGTGCTTTGACTTCCATCGCATCTCCCAAAGCAGTGCCGGTGCCTTGCACCTCTACATAGCTAATTTCGGCTGGTTGTACTCCAGCATTTAAGAGTGCTTGGCGGATCGCAGCTTCCTGATAATGTCTGCTGGGAGCCGTCAGTCCGTTAGTCATGCCATTATGGTTTACTGCTGAACCCCTAATCGCAGCCTGGATATTATCTCCGTCTGCGATCGCGTCCGTGAGGCGTTTAAGCACAACCATGCCACAGCCCTCGCCGCGAACATAACCGTCTGCACTAGCATCAAACGTCTTACAGCGACCATCAGCCGACAGCATTCCGGCCTTAGATAAACCGATTGTCACCTCTGGATTTACAATCGCATTCACACCTCCCACCAGACACAAATCCGACTCTTGAAGTTGCAAACTCTGACACGCTAAGTGCAAAGCTACCAGGGCAGATGAGCAGGCAGTATCTACTGCCATGCTGGGGCCGTGCAGATCCAACAGGTAAGATAGACGGCTAGCAGCAATAGCATTAGAAGTCCCAACAGTGGTATAGGGATTGATGCTCGTTCGATCGTAATAAACGTGTTTGTTGTAGTCGTAAGTGCCGATGCCCACAAACAACCCTGTTTTACTGCCTGCCAGTTTATCGGGTGCGATTCCTGAATTTTCGATCGCTTCCCAGCCGACTTCTAAAACCAATCTTTGCTGGGGATCGATTTCTTTGGCTTGAGCGGGAGTAATCCCGAAAAAGTCGGCATCCAATCCATCAATGCGATCGAGAAATCCACCCCAACGGTTATTTATTTTTCCTGGTGCTGCGATCGCCTCGTCATATAATTCATTAACATCCCACCGTTCTGGTGGAACTTCGGCGATCGCATCTACCCCTTCTTGCAGCAGTTGCCAGAATGCTTCAGGGTTTTCAGCACCGGGAAATCGACAGCCTAGACCAACGATTGCGATCGCTTCCCTTTCAACACTTTTTTCCATACAACTCATCCAACTTTTAGTAGATTGATTTCGCTTATAGCCTTTCTCAGAAAGATGAGGTACGTTAGATTCTATGGATATCAAGGCTTTTGAGCTTTAATATATACCTCATCTACCTGAGAACCGCTATATTACCCCATTGCTAACAATTAGTCGTCAACCATCTCCAGCCTAACCCTCCCTACTACTGAGCCAACGAAGTTAGGTATTTAACGTTGTAGATAAATACTTTCCCAAACGCTCAATTGTTGGGTAATTGTACAGAAGTGTAGGATCGAGATTGTATCCCAACCACTCCTCCAAATCCCCTATGAGACCGAGAGCGGATGCCGAATCCAAACCGTAGCGTTCAAAGGGAACTGTCACGTCTACTTCATCCTTATCCATTTCCAGCAAGTCTGCTAGATAAGAAACTAACCATTCTTCTATCTTGGCGGTATTAAAAGATTGATTCTCTGCTGAATTTCCTGGCAAAACGACTGGCTTCTTTGTGGTTTCTAGATTCTGAATTTCCATTTTTTTCGACTTTCCTACTGTTTATGGGTAGACTTTTACTGAACAAAAACCTTTAAGCTGTTACGCATTTAAATTGTTATAGATGAACAACAACTTAGCTTAAATTGTTATAGATGAACAACAACTTAGCTATTGTACCTACGATGGTTGCTTTTTCTTTTTAGCAGCGATCGCCTCCGGTGTTGGCATTCGGACATCCGAAACCAAACCGCAGAATTCTAGAATCCTGATAACCCAACCCCCTAAATCGATCTGCCACCACTCAAAGCTATTGATTGCCGTATAGGGAAAGGCATGGTGGTTGTTATGCCATGTGCTGCCCGCCGTGGGGAGGGCAAGCCAGACGTTGTTGGCGCTGCAATCGTTGCTTTCAAAAGGGCGATTGCCATAAACATGGGATATAGAGTTGACGCAATAAGTTATCTGATTGCAGAGGAAGATACGCGCCAGCCCGCCCCAGAGAAATCCTTGCATTGCTCCTATCCAGGTCTGGGTTGCTAGTCCTGCTATAACAGCAGGAATTGCTAGACCCAGAATTATCCAGAGTAGGTAAAACTGATTGATCTTAGCGATCGTTGGGTCTCGCATCAAATCTTTGGTATAGAGTGAGGGATTGCTCATTTCACTTTCAAATATCCAGCCTAAGTGGGCGTACCAAAGTCCGCGTAGCCGAGCAAACTTTTTTTCTGCGTGGAGGTGGGGGGAATGGGGATCGCCAGGGCGATCGGTGTATTGGTGATGGCGGTGATGGTTAGAAACCCAGTAAATCACGGGACCTTGTGCGGCCATCGATCCAAAGATGGCAAGCATGACGCGCACCGCAGGATTCGCTTTGAAAGCACTGTGCGAAAAGTAGCGATGAAATCCCACTTCTATTCCTATTGTCGTCAAGGCGTACATACTGACCAACAGCACGACTGCTACGGTCGTAATGTTTGAAACCCACAGGGAGGCAACAGCCACCACCGTGCCGATTAGAGGAATTAAAGTATTTGCCCAAGCAACACGCCGTTGCAGCTTTCTTAGGTAACTGCTAGTGATGGTAAGCTTTTTCTTTCCGGGAGAATCGGCAATAGGATTGAGTGGGGGTTGGCGATCTAACTGATTCATAATGCTTTCGCTCCTCTTGTTCAATAGGGATGGTTGCAATCGAACTTGTCTAATGAATAGTGAATTCTATGACGATTTAACTTTCATCGTGGGACTGTACTAAGTTTTTTGATAAGGGGTCTACAATTTTCAAAGTTCCTGCTAAGAACTCTAAACGACAGGCCTGACGCATGATTTTGCCACTGGAAGTTTTGGGAATACTCCCGGTCATTACTAGGACGACAGCATAAGCCTGTAATTCGTGTTCTCTTGCTAATGCTTGACTGATATCGCCGATTGTTTCTTTGATATCTAATTTTCTGATATACGTTCGTTCCACCTCCTGAACGACAACAACGCGCTCTTCGCCTTTAACTTCTGTGCTAAATGCAGCTCCACACCCCGGACGCAGCGCCGGATTGCTCTTTTCTACAGTTAGTTCAATATCTTGCGGATAATGGTTGCGACCCCGGATAATCATTATATCTTTAAGCCTACCTGTGATGAATAATTCTCCATCTTTCAAAAACCCTAAGTCTCCCGTCCGCAAAAATGGCCCTTGACCTGTATCTGCAAGATAAGCATGGAATGTTTCTTTGGTGGCTTCAGGTTTATGCCAATAGCCTTTTGCCACGCTCGAACCGGATGCCCAAATTTCTCCTACTTGTAAGTCTGCTTTCTTAGTTAAGGATTCTGGGTCGGCGATCGCAATTTGGCAATCCAACCAAGCATGACCGCAGCTAACGATTTGGATCGCGTCTTCTTGTTGGTTGGTAGCGGTTGCCACTATATTTTGCTCTAAAGTGGCGCGATCGACTGATGCCACTGTGGGGAAATCGCTTTTCAATCCCCCTGCGATTAATAATGTGGTTTCCGCCATCCCGTAGCATGGGTAAAATGCCTCCTTGCGAAAGCCACATGAAGCAAAGGTACTACAGAAGCGATCGATCGTCTCTGCCCGCACGGGTTCTGCTCCCGAAAACGCCAGATCCCAAGAACTTAGGTCAAGCTTTGATAACTGTTCCGGCTTAATCTTGCGAACGCACAAATCGTAGGCAAAGTTAGGGCCGCCACTAGTAGTAGCTTTATAGTCTGAAATCGCCTTTAGCCAGCGTAGAGGTCTCTGAATAAAAGCTACGGGCGGCATGAGAATGCAGGAACTTCCCAGGTATAACGGTTGTAGTATGTTCCCTATCAGTCCCATGTCATGGAAGGTTGGCAGCCAACCGACAACTATTGCTTGTTCTGTGTGTCCGAAAGCGTGCTGGATTATTTTCTCATTATGTAATAAATTACCATGAGAAACCATCACGCCTTTTGGGGTTCCTGTAGAACCCGAAGTGTACTGAAGAAATGCCAAGGTTTCGCTGTCTATGGCAGTCTCTTCCTGCCAATCAAAAACTGGTTCGCTGCTAATATCGTCCGTACTTAGGCAGCGCACACCAGCTAATGTTGGACTTTCTGCCAACCAATTTTCTATTTTTGCTAAGTCTGATTTGACAGTTAGTGCTAGGCTGACTTCTGCATCTTTGGCGAGCGCTTCCAGCCTAGACATCTTTTGATTGCGAGGTGGTGGATAAGCTGGTACAGCCACCACTTCTGCATACAAACACCCTAAAAAAGCAGTTATGAATTCTAGTCCAGCAGGATAAAGTAGTAAAGCACGTTCTCCTCTTTTTGTAAGTTCAAGTAATTTGGTGGCAATTTTTTTTGCTTGTCGATGCAGTTCTCCGTATGTCAAACTCGTGCTTGGTGTTTCTCCATCTTCCAAAAATGTATAGGCTACTTTATTACTCTGTATATTAGCTCTGTAGGACAGGAGGTTTACTAACGTCTGATTAGAAGTTATCACCATCTTTGAATTCTCCGTGATATTTTCCATAAAATGCTGAGATTCTCGCTTGCCAGGGTTCAGTTGCTCCTCTAGTCAAGTGATTACTTGAACAAAATTGAAAGTACCAGTTTTTCTTTTTAACTAGCTCACTGCTACTCACCAATTCTTACAAAAGTGAGTTTTGAAAACTGTATTTTAATTATTTACATAATCAATCTTTTAAAACGATATCACAAGACTTGTTTATTGTCAACCCACTTGGGAATTTTTTTTAAAAGTCAATAGTCCGGACAGTTTTTCGGGCAGCGGCGGAAACCCCAATTCTACCGTTGGTGATTCAAAACTGTCCGGACTATTGTCATAATACCAATTTAAAAAAGTCTTGCTACAATCCTCAATCTTCTACCAATTATTAAAAGTACCCCCTAAAGATGCTCGCGTATTTTTCAGAATTGGTATAGGTTCGTATCCAGGAATTTAGCCGTTATTTGCGCTAAGAAAGAGGAATGAAGTGCTCGCTACGAATGGGATTACTTTAGCTTAGCTTTTATTTGCGCTCTCAAGAGAGGACTGAATTCCTCACTACGAACTGATAGGATGGATAAAACTGAATTCCTCACTACAAACAAGTTCTATTTAGCTCATTTCTGGGCGAATACTTGCAGGTATCAAACCTAGTTTTTCCTGGCAGCGGTTTATATAAAAACTGACGACTGTATCAGCAGGGTTTTGTTCGATTAGTTGCTGAAAATATCCCAAGGCTGCGACAAATCTTTCGGATTGCCATCCTTGAATTCCTTTGTCAAATAAACCCTGGGTAAGCTGCTTTGCTTCAGAGTCGGGACAGGAGGCTGCCCAGATTTCGTAGATTTCAATAGCTTGCTGCTTGCCGCGCGGAGTTACTCGATCGATCCAGCGATAGTAATAACTGTTGCTTGGCAAATCGCTGTCGGCAGCAGTCGCCCGAGAAGTAGAAATAATAGTCTCATGTGTTTCCACTTCCAAATCGCACTTTAATAATAGACTTTCATTTGAGTTGGAGCTCGGACTTATGTTATTTAGAAATTCTCTCGCATGAACGAGCGCATTTTCGCTAACAATAATTTGGCAGCCGTATATTTTAGTTAAATTTTCTAACCGAGAAGCTGTATTTACCACATCGCCGATGACTGTAGAGTCCATGCGGCGATCGGAACCTAAAGTGCCGATCATGCCGATACCTGTGTTAATTCCCGTACCAATATTGACGGGAGATTCTAAATTGTATTTGTGGCGACTGGCATTAAATTCTTGCAAAGTTTCTTGCATTGCTACTGCGGCTTCGATCGCATCCATAGCGTGAGAATTCGGCTTGTCAAATACTGCCATGATTGCATCGCCTAGGTATTTATCAATAAACCCGGCGTGAGAGGTTATGCAATCGTTCATTTTAGTGAAAAAAGCGTTCAACCATTCAAAAGTTTCGCGAGCTTCTTGAGATTCTGCGATCGCAGTAAACCCGCGAATGTCGCAAAATAAAATAGTCAGCTCTTCTTCTGTGACATTGCCCAACTGAATAGATTCTATTCCTTGCGGTGCAATTCGTCCGAGAATTTGCTCGGGAACAAATAGCTGAAATTTTTGGGCAAGATATTCGTTGGCTTCCCAAGCTGCGGCGATTTGGCGTTTGCTTTGCTCTCTGACTTGCTGGTTGAATTCAGAAGATACAGCTTGCGATCGCATTTGACTCAACTGCAAAATATTTTCAACTTTTGCCAGCAACAACCGGCTGTTAAAAGGCTTGGTCACATAATCATCGGCCATTATTTCTAGTCCTCTGATGCGAGAGGTATCGTCATCGAGGGCCGTCAAAAAAATCACCGGTACAGTTTGCAATGTTGTATCGTTCCGCAGGATCTCGCACACATCAAAACCGTTCATCTCCGGCATCATAATATCCAATAAAATTAAATCGGGTCGAGATGCGCGGGCGAGGGAGAGGGCTTCCTGGCCAGATTGGGCCGATACTGTGGTGTATCCTTTCATGAGCAATAACTCTTCCAGTAAAATCAGATTAGCTGGCTCGTCATCAACCAACATGATGCAGGGCGACTTGTTTGACATGGAATATGATAGGTAAAGTTTGTCACCGATCGGCAAGGACGAAGAATTGAGGTATTTAGCTAGGATTGACGCACGATCGCCTAGAAATCGGATTTTTTCCGAAAATACTGCATCCAGACTTTTAATCCGGGTAAAAAACCCGCTTTCTTTAGTCTAATAGCGTCCAGAACTGATTGTGTTGTATTCTTTAGCCTTTCCCCTCGTTCCTGAAAAGAGATGCCCCCGATCGATCGCGGAAATAGTTGAGTTAGCTTAGTAGAAGTTGATTTTACATTCAATTTAAAATTTCTCTACTATTGAGTTTAGCGTTTCGCATCATGAAATGTAATAAATTACACCTCTGTGGCAGTGAACCCAGGATTAGTGGCAGTTGGAAAAGTAGGAGGCCCAGCAGTGGCAAATACAATAGTGCGATCGAAGACAGCCTCACGTAGGGCTGTTTTCTTTTTCCCTAATATTCCTGGACGCACGGGTGGCAAGAAACCGGGTTTTTTTACGAAAATCCTCTGCTGTAGTCCGCAGATGAGGTAAAAAACCCGGTTTCTTGGTCGGGAGTGCGTAAGTTCTGCCTAAAAAAACCGATTCCTACGATCGGTTATCGGCCCTGATGTGTCAAATCAGTGCGATCGGGCAAAGCAAACACAACTTTCAATCGGATATCGGGGACTTGCTGGCGACACAACTGAAGATGTCCGTCAGCGTCCGATCGATTGCGGTATCGCCCGACAATCGCCCATTGCAAATTGGGCAGCAAACGGGCAACCGCCCAAGGCTTGAGGCACTCTTTGTAGGTCATAATGGGTTTTGTCTCCTTTGCATAAGGGAGCCAGAGCCAGCGCGGACACTTGGTAGGTAGAGGCGCTGGCTTTTGACTTGATTATTCATTTTATAGCGCTAGCGCATATATGTCAACGCATATATATGAATGCGTAGGTGTAAAAGTTCTAGTTCTGACACTCAAATACTCATAAGCTAATGGGTATGTATCGAGTAAAAGTTAGAGTCAAAGAGCTTTGCGAAGAGCGGAACTGGAGCCTTAACGAACTAAGCAGACGTTCTGGTGTCACATACACTACCGTTCGCCGTTATGCTATGCAGCCAATGGCGAAGATAGAAATAGACCCAGTTAGCCGTATTAAGGAAACATTTGGCTGTTCTTGGGATGAGTTGTTGGAATTGCTTGGGGATGGTTCTTTTGATGAGTGAGTGCGATCGCTTTGCATTTTTATAGGAGGGATGAGGGGTGCGATCGCCCCCACCCCACCTTCACTAAATCAATCTACTTGAATGCGATCGCCCTCCGAGAAATTACAGAGTGCGATCGCTCAATTGAACAGAAACAACCCCGGATCGACGTGAAAAAACCTCCCCAAAGCCTCAGCTTGTTGCTTGCTGATTTCTAGCCGATCATTAATTACCTCAACTACCGCCTCACTCGAACCCATAATTTCTACTAAATCCTCTGCTTCTAGACTCCGAGCATCCATCAAATGAAGCAGCCTTGACTTGGGCGTTGATGTATTAAGTTGATAGTGCTGCTCTTCAAAATCCTCAATCAGTTTTACCAGCAATTCTAATAGCGCATCTTCTTCTGGAGTCAGATTTTGACGAGAAAGTAATTCTTCAACAATCTCCAAAAATATCTCGTTTTCCTCTTCACTTTTGATAATTCGAGGTTGATATTGAGAGAGCAAGCTACTATAAATATTTAGATCGAAACTCACCATACAATCATCCCACTAATCTACTTGGGAGCGATCGCAATCCGATACCCCAGTGCATCCAGCAACTCAACCAAAGCATAAATTTCAGCACCCTTAGTTTCTGAAAGCATTCGATCGAGTTTTTCGTAGCGCGACTTTACTTCTTCCAAAACAGGATTTATTTGCGCGTGCGCCTCAATTACATCTTTCAACACAGATGATAAATATTCTGGTTCGTCACCTTCTTCTAATTCCAAAAAAGTTTCAATGTAGCCAGCAGCTCTTTCGGGTTCTTTTAGAGATGACATCAGATATTCTCGGTAACTGCTACTCCTCGGTGCTTTGACTTCCATAATCTCTCCAATATTCTTTAGCTTTTTCAATGTCTTGTTCTTGGGTACTTTTATCTCCACCACAGAGAAGGAGAACTATTGTTGACCCGATTTGTCCAAAATAAACGCGATATCCTGGCCCATAGTTAATTCTCAGCTCGCAGACTCCTTCTCCAACAAAGCGAGAGTCGCCCAAATTGCCTGACTCGACGCGCCTCAGCCTCTTTTCAATTTTATCTATAGCTCGCCGATCTCGCAAAGCATCTAGCCATTCTGCAAAAGGGCTTCTTCCGTCTACTGTTAGATAGTTCTGAATTTGTCTTGGTTGAACTTCCACTACTCGATTATAAACGCATCATGGCTTAGTTTACTTGAAAACGATCGCCCCCATCCCACCCTCGCCAAACTAATCTGATGACAATTTGCGGTATGGATTGAATCATTTTGTTTGGTAAATGCTGTTTAAGTGAGAAAAGAACGGATAGTCGCGATCGCCAAATTCAGATCCAGCGGCTTGCTCAAATAAGCAGAAGCGCCAGCTTCCAGACAGCGATCGCGATCGCCAGGCATCGCCATCGCCGTCACCGCAATCATCGGTACCGACTCCCAGACAGGATCTGCCTTAACTCGGCGCATCAACTCAAAGCCATCAACATCCGGCAACTGAATATCCATCAAAATCAAATCCGGCAGCAACTCCGGCGCAGCAGAGGCGGCAAGGATACGATCGACCATCGCCTTCCCATCCGCGAGTATCTCTACTCCGAACCCCTCCAATTCCATCACCTCCGAAATTAACATTTGGTTAAAAGGCTGGTCTTCCACCACCAAAATCCGCTTGCTGCCAAGTGGTAATGCGATCGCAGAAGCAGGGACTAACTTGGCATCCAAGGCACAATTGGCAAAAGTTCCCAACTCTTGACGCATCTCCGTCAAAGGCAGCCAAACGCGAAACAAACTGCCCCGATCGCAAACAGATTGAAAAGAAACAGTTCCCCCGTGCAATTCCGCCAGACGCTTAGTCAAAGCCAAACCCAAACCTGTACCTTCGTGCCGCCTAGTCAGGGAAGAATCCACCTGTTGAAAAGGTCGAAATAGCAAGTGCCAGCGGTCTTGAGGAATGCCGATACCGGAGTCTTTCACCTCAAGACAAAAATAAGGAGTGCTGGCATTTACAGGAGAACAATCAGGGCGATAATCGTCGCTCATTTCGCTGCCGTAGGCCAGACGGCCGCTGAGTTTAACTTGTCCGCGTTCCGGGGTAAACTTGATAGCATTAGAAAGTAAATTAATCACAATTTGTCTGACTCGCCGTTCGTCGAGCCAAACTTTAGTAATGCGGTAGTCGAGTTCTAAAGACAAAGCGATCCGCTTTTTGTCTGCGCGCGGCTGAATCATTTTCAGACAGTCTGTGGCGAGTTCGTGAACGCGCACAGGCTGCAAATTTAGTTCTACTTTCCCCGCTTCAATTTTAGAAAGGTCGAGAATATCGTTGATCAGTTGCAACAAGTGCTGGCCGCTTTTTTCGATCAGTTCTACGTAGTTGATTTGTCGATCGTTCAACAGGCCGGCTGTTTGCCGCAGCAGCAAGTCAGAAAAGCCGAGAATGCTATTGAGAGGCGTCCGCAATTCGTGGGACATTGAGGCTAAAAACTCGGATTTTAACTGAGAAGAATACTCTAATTGTTCGTTAACTTGGCGTAGGTTTTCTTGTGTTTGAGCCCGCTCGATTGCCGCCCCCAGCGTGCGACAAGCAGCCTCCAGCACTTCTTGGTGGAGGGAAGCTTGCAGTTTTTTGACGTTGCGCGACTCCAGCGTTAGCACTCCGATGATTGTGCCGTCGGTAGATGCGATCGGAAAAATCCCCAATTGTCCGATTCCCGGATGCCGAAATTGCGGCACAGCATTGGGATGTTTGGCATAATCATCGACAAACAAAGCTTGACCGGTTGCCACCACTTGCCACAGCAAACCGGTGCCGTAGGGAATACCTTTGTCGAGCAATTCTTGCATTCCGGCGGCCACGGGTTCGCCGTAACTAGCCAGAAATTGACTAGAAACTTGGTTGGAAATTGCCGCCGCTTGTCTGTCGTTTCCCTTGCCGCTAATCACTTTTACGTCTCCGAAAGCAGCATTCGTTGCCTCTACCAGATAGGTAAGAGCAAACTGACCTATTTCTTGCAAACTGTGAGAGTTTTGCAGGCGTTCGGTTAAACCTAACAGAAATGTCAGCCGCCTGACTTCTGCATTCAAGCTAGCTTGGGATTTTTGGTATATTGTAACGTCTCGAAAGGTAAACAGCCGCCCGCCACTGTTGGTAATTGTGGCGCACACCTCCAAACAAATAGCATTCGATTGCTCGAAATAAAATGATAAACTTTCATCCTGAGATTTTTGCAGTGCTTCCTGAAACTGTTCCCACTGCTGAAGCGACAAGTAACCGCGATCGACAATTTCGGCAAACAGCAAGTCGCACTTAGGCTGTGTAGCGAGCCATTCTGGGGACAGTCCCCAGGTTCCTGCTAATTTTTGGTTAAACAAAACTAAGCTGTCAGACGAGTCGAACAGAGCGATCGCATTGTCTACTTGGTTGAGAATCAGTTCTTGGTCTGCTCTCAACTGTTGCAAGTCTATCTCCATTTTTTCTGTGTCTGTAGCTCTTAGTTTTGTTGTCATAACTTTCTACGGATATGGCATGAGTTATTTGATAACCCCTTACTTAATTTGACATATTTTTAGGTTTTTTGGTAGTGAGGGCGATCGACCGGCCTTGTGATCTGAAACACTTGCTGCTTAACAGTTGACAGTTGACAGTTGACAGTTGACAGCGAAGTTTTTAGGCTGGGGCTTAAATCCCCTGTGCTTTGGTAAAAAACCTAATTCGGATGGTTATACCTTTGTAGAGTTAGGGATGAGAATTACCAACGGTACTCCGAACCCTCTTCACTTCAGTGGATATACAACATTAATTCCATAACTTCTGGAACCGGATGGCAAAATAAGAGAGTGGGGTAGAAACAGCAATGTACTTAGATTACCATCGGCATCGGATTTTATTTTAGCCATGCCAGGAGAAACTGTTACCTTATTTCCAGATACTATCCTCTTGTACAAGGGTAATTATACAGGGCTAACCATAGATTTTGGAGATGGTAGTGTTTGGGTTTGTGACGAACTCAAACCAGGGAAATATCAATTCCGTTTCAGCTATCAAAAAGATTTGGAGCCGAGAGGAAAATTTATTTATCGTGGAAAAGCAATTGAACAACTGTTATTAGAAAAGGTTTGGTTCGGGAGAGTGGCTGCTCCATTTGTAGAGTTAGACCTAGTTCAACCCTAAAATCAAACTTTAGCCAAGTTGCTATCTATGTCTAAGGAATTACTTCGAGGGGTAAGGTGCGCAGTGCGCACCCTACAAATGTGAGTTGAGGCGGAAGTTTTGTTAGTGTTTCTTAGGATTTTTCGGAAAAGGAATGTTCAAACTTTCGTGAAAAAGTAGCTGAGTTTTATAAGTCAAGCGACGGTTGACTTGTTTGATGATTTTTTCCAAAAGGGCATCGCCGGTTTTTTCAATCAGAGGTTGAGACATCGATCGAATAAACTTAGGAAAGCAAACCCCTACAGCTAAATCCAGCTTCCACGTAGCACTGGTAATCGCAGGCGGTAGCTGAGCACGCTCTGACGCAGGCCAATCGGCGGCAAACTCGTCAGAGGGTATCTCCACTAGCTTCATTGCCGATCGAAAATCCACCTCATATCCGGGCGAGGTATAATTCGGAACCGGGATTGTCTTAATCAAATAGCAGCCCTCAGCGTCAGGTGGCAGCAATTCTAAACCAATTCTCGCTTCGACTCGGTAGCCGAAAGCCCCAAAACGCCCGATTAACAAATCATAGCCGTTTTCGCCGATCGCCTGGGCCGTCATCGGCAAAGCGCACTGGCAAAACCAACTCTTGTGATTGTTCAAATGCTCAGCCACCGTAGCAGCATCGGCGTACATCTCCATGCTGTCTTCAAAATGCGTGTGAAACCAAATCGGCTCCACTTCATCTGTTGCATCCGCAGCTCCACTTTCGGGCTGCCCAAAACTCGCATCTGGGTAGCAATTTTCGTCAGTAGCTTCAACAGTTTGATATTCAGCGGAATCCAGCTTCATCGTATGCTCTCCTGTAATACGCGCCAATCGATCGGGTTGGGGATGTGGTAAGGGAGTTTCCTCCCTACAATTGAGAAATAGATAGCAAAAAAACTTACCCTAGAACAGCATAACTTGACTTATGAAAGCATTTGTAGCAGGAGCCACAGGCCAGACGGGCCGCCGAATTGTCACAGAATTAGTCAAGCGGGGCATTCCCGTGCGTGCTTTAGTCCGAAATCTAGAGACAGCTAGACAAATTTTACCACCGGAGGTAGAGTTAGTGACTGGGGATGTATTAAATGCGACTTCTCTGGGCGATGCTATCGGCGATAGTACGGTGTTGCTGTGCGCGACAGGGGCAGCCCCTGGTTTTGACCCCACAGCGCCTTACAAGGTGGATTTTGAGGGGACTAAAAATTTGGTGGAGACAGCTAAGGCTAAGGGAATTGAGCATTTTGTGCTGGTGACTTCTCTGTGCGTTTCTCAGTTTTTTCACCCGTTGAATCTGTTTTGGCTGATTCTGGTTTGGAAGAAGCAAGCCGAGGAGTATTTGCAGAAAAGCGGCTTGACTTATACCATTGTCCGTCCGGGCGGTCTCAAAAATGAGGATAATTCAGATGCGATCGTCATGACGGGCGCAGACACAATGTTTGAAAGCAGCATTCCCCGCACTAAGGTAGCTGAAGTCTGCGTGGAGGCGCTGTTTCAGCCGGCTTCTCGCAACAAGGTTGTGGAAATTGTGGCGAAGCCGGAGGCCCCGCAAAAGAGTTTTGAGGAGTTGTTTGCTAGTGTAGTTTGATTGAATTAGGGCTGGCGCACAGGTGTCCAGAAACCGGGTTTCGGCTACGCTCAACCAGCAGTTTTTTTACGAAAAGACGGGTTTCAGCCAGCAGTTTAGGTAAAAAACTCGGTTTCTTTAGCCCCTGGTAGCTAACAAAGAAACCGTTTTTTTAACCGATAAAATCGCATCAATCGGGTTTTTCCAAAGTCCAAAATCTTTTTGATGAATATCGGACTTGAAAAAACCCGATTTTTGTCTACTAAATTATGAACTATCTGAAGTTGAGCGCTGGTTCTTTACAAAGGTTAACAGCATCCAACTCTGTGGATTGGCCATCCGAGTATTCGGCTCTGACATCAAAAATACAGCCCGCATCCACGCCTTCGTAGTCACCTTGATTCCACGCAAAATCTGCCTTTTCCCGATCGGCAATGGGCTCAGCTAGCTCGTTTTCTCCCCACGTATCCTTACTGGGAGCAGACATATAAACGGCTGTCATCGTCTTGCCGCTGTTGTTGATCACGGCAACTCTGACCGTGCGAGCGAAAACGCTAGGTGCTGTCAACGCTAACAGTGGCAGCGACAGCCCCACAGCGATCGTTACTTTGCTTAAGAACTTATTAACCATTGAGCCATCTACCTTAAGTTAGATATTTATTGAAGCTTAGCTCTAAAAGTTAGAATGTACAAGCAATCAGTCGTTGACGGTGTGCGTTAGACAAAAAACTATTTGATTTAAGTCGAAATTTGGAGGCTCCGCACCCGATCGCAATTTTTCGATCGCCAAATCTGGCAAAATCTTAAGAGTTTGACAATCCGCCATTGAAATTTCTCTCTCTCAGCATGAAAATTCTCAAGTGGCCAGCTTGGTTGCCCTATCCGATTTCGTGGTTAAGGGCATTTGCTCTCGCCCAGAGTTTTAGTTTCGTCCTTCGCAGGGGGATTCCTTTCGCCAGCGACGATATCGGCTTTCTAACTCTGTTCCTGGCGGCTTGGCTAATTCAGTTACCTTTGTTCTTTGTCGCCCATTTTTTAGTCGTTAAAATCATCAATCCCTTACTCAGTATGCTGCCGAGCCGCTTTCTAGTGGCGCGCAAGTTCAAGCGGCGGCATACTGGAGTTCGATCGCACTTTCGAGAAGGCTTGAATGCTGTGGTAGTGATTTTTTTTGCATTTAATCTGTCGCTACTGGTGCAAATTGCTCTTTTTTATTGGCCCGCGCGATCGATCGATCCAGCTAAGTTGCTCACAGGAATCTCTACTCTCACAAATATTGCGATCGCCGGTGAATTAGATTTCTGGCTGGTAAAATTGGCGGGGGCTTTATCGAGTTTAACGCTATTAGCCGCGCCGCTATATCAACACGATTTTCGAGTACGCCGGATGCGGGCAACTCGAAAATTAGCCGAAATCGCCGAAATGGAAATGACTGCATTTGAAATAAAGAAATTGCGCCGCCGCCAAAAAACTTTGCTGAGGCGAGCCGAAATTCAAATCCTCGGATTTCTACTTTTAATCGGCGCTGTGATTGGCGGCGCTGTTTTTTTGGTTGCCAATTTGCGAGGAAATCAGCAGTTTTCGTCTGCGGCGAGTCGGGTTAGCAAATCGCCACCGCTAGCTATGAAAACGGGCGATCCTTATATTCGAGCTTTGATGCGTACTATTTCTGCTAGCGAGTCAAATGTTTCTCGGCCTTATCACGTTGTTTACGGCGGAAAATATATATTAGATTTGAGCCGTCATCCTGACTGGTGCGTGAGAATTGTTAACGGCCCGAATCGGGGTAAGTGTACTACGGCGGCGGGCAGATATCAATTTTTGACTACGACTTGGAATGATAAGGCGAAGCGCTATCACGCCCGTCGCGCTGATTTTTTATTCTGGGCAGATTACAGTTTTGAACCGGAAGATCAGGATGCTGTGGTTTATGCTTGGTTGAGCGATCGCAAATTTTGGAAAGCTGATATTCCTGAGATGTTGCGGCAGGAAAGATTAACTGATGTTTTGCGGATGCTTTCGGGAACTTGGACGAGTTTGGGATATGGAATTGAGAACAATTCTATGAGTTCTAGTTTGCCCAAAGTCTACCAGAAAATGCTGCGAGAAGAATTGGCAAATGCTGGCTCTTAGGTTGAATTTAATCCGGTTATCTCGGAATTATATCCGAGTGGGAGCGTCCCCGCTCGCGTGTTGTAAGCAGCGAGCGATCAGGCGCCGAGTTTAATGACCTAAGGGGCTTGCAGCTTAATACTATACCAATCCTTTGGCTACTCCTTCGACAATACAATTGCATGGCTGGGATTTTATTTCTACGCAAGTCTCATACAATTGCATGGCTGGGATTTTATTTCTACGCAAGTCCCTAAAGCCATCTGGGAGTATTCCGTAGCTCTGGCACTCCCTCTGCGTAGGGCTTTAAGCTCGATATTGTAGATGTTTTGCAGTTTGGCGATCGCTTTCTGCAATGCCGCCTTGTTCAACCCTAAGATGCTTTGAATCTGTGCTGCTGTGTATCAACACTCAATCGATTCTTGTTCGTGGTAATCGATTTCTTCAGCCTCTACGTCAATCACAGTCGGGTTTTCGAGTTCCATATTTTAGCCTGGTTGGGGGAATCAATTTGAAATCGATTTGGAATCGATTCGTCTATAGGTGCTATTAGTAATATACAGGTACATCACAGTTGACAAGTGATGTACCTGATGGTAAATTGAAGCCTGGGTAGACAGTCGCGGATAATGTTGATATGTATAGACAACTGCGCGATATGGCTACCAAGCGACCGAGAACTACCATCAGCTTTGACTTTGACGAGTACAAGGAGTTGAAAAAATGGGCTGATTCTGAATTTCGTTCTATTCCTCAACTGGTTCTTGTCTTGGTCAAGAAAGCCTTGATAGAGAGGAAGGAGCGAGCGTCGGATCAAGTCAGCGTACCCACAGAAACCAAAGCCCCATGAGCCACCAAAGCTAAGCGGGGCAAGGAAAGCAAGGAAGTTAGTTAATGTCTAGCGGATGTCTAGCAAAGGAGCATAGTCCTGTAGGTTGATTTATTGAATTTTACTGAAAATATCTGAATTATTTGCTAAGTTGTGAAAGCAGTAAGCATTATTCATAAATTGGATACCTACTCAACCCCAAGACAAGCAGCCGAACATTTTGGAGTTTGCTTGCATACGCTCAGACGGTGGGAGAAGGATGGCATTATCAAAACCATCCGCACACCCGCTGGTCAACGACGATACTCAATTAATTCTTATGCCGGACAAAACAAAACCAACCTTAGAACAATTTTGTATGCCAGAGTCTCTAGTCGAGGACAAAAATCTGACCTTGACCGACAAGTTGCAAAACTACTTGAACTCTATCCATCAGCCGAACTCATTACCGACATTGCCTCCGGGCTTAATTTCAAAAGGCAAGGACTTAGATCCATTTTGGAAGCCGTCCGTACAGGCAATGTCGGCTCTGTTATTGTTGCCCACAAAGACCGACTTGCCAGATTTGGTTTTGAACTCATTGAATGGCTCTGTCAGCTCGATGGAACAAAAATCGTGGTTCTCAACCAAGACAATCTTTCTCCAGAGCGAGAAATGGTTGAAGACATCCTTGCCATTATTCACGTCTTTTCCTGTAGACTCTACGGACTCCGAAAGTATAAAACTAAAATCAAGGAAGATTCAGATTTACCCAGAGCCAGCACTGGGCAAGATTTGGAAAACGTGGATGGCAGCAACACGATATTGCTACAACCAGGCAATTTATCAACAAAAGCAAGACCGTCTAGGTAAGCTCAAATTGCGTAACAAAATCATGCAATCAGATTTACCAAAGTGGGTAAAAGATACACCATGTCATATCAGGCAAAATGCTATTTTCGACGCTCACAGAGCGTATGCTGCTAGCCATGATGCCAAGTATCGAAGCATTCGCAATCTTCGCTCTACAGTTAAATTCAATGATGCCAACTTCAGGGGCGGGATGTGGTTTAAGTCAAAAGTTAAAGGACTAAAATTCACCGCATCCGAGCCTGTTCCAATGTCTTGCAAATATGGGACTCAGCTTGTTTTGCATCGTAGTAATTGGTTCGCTATTTTTCCCGAAGAATATGACTCAAAACCATCAAAAGCTAACTCGGCAATTGCTTTAGACCCTGGTATTCGGACATTCCTCACGGGCTACGACTCGGAAAAAGTAATTGAGATTGGTAGTGGAGATATCGGAAGAATCACCCGCCTGTGTCAATATCTTGACAAGTTAATGGGAAAGATGACTAGAGTATCTTCCAAGCAACGAAGAGCGATAAGAAAGGCTGCGGAAAGAATCAGAAGCAAGATTCAAAATCTTGTTAATGAACTTCATAAAAAAGCTGCACACTTTCTGACCACAAATTACCAAGTTATTTTCCTACCAACATTTGAAACGTCTCAAATGGTGAGACGTGCTAAACGGAAAATCAATAAAAAGTCAGCACGTCAAATGCTGACATGGGCGCATTATCGTTTCAAGCAAGTCATCAAACACCAAGCCGACAGAAATGGTTCGATTGTTGTTGATGTATCTGAAGCCTATACGTCCAAAACTTGTGGAAAATGCGGTCATATTCATCGCAAGCTTGGTGGCTCTAAAGTGTTCAAATGTCCGAATTGCCAAACGGTAATTGGACGAGATTTGAACGGCGCACGTAATATTTTGTTACGTGCTTTGTCGGATTCGACCTGTTCTGTCAGTAATGACGGGATTGCTATCGTTACATCTCCAGCATTGCATAGCTATGTACAGAAATGTGAGCGCGTAAATGAATCAGAACATCATGATCCAAACCCAAGCAATCCCCCAAACAGTTACGTTTGACGAATTCGCGGCCTGGTATCCAGAGAACTCTGTCCGCCGCTACGAGCTACACAATGGAGTAATTGTCGAAATGCCTTTAGGAACAGGCGACCACTCGGCCGTAGCCGGGTTTATTTCTGGCGAAGTGTTTTTAGAGGTTCGGCAGCAACAATTACCCTGCATCGTGCCGAAAGAGTACCTACTCAAACCCGTCCGCAACGAGGCAGGTTATCAGCCAGATGTAATTGTTCTGGAGTTGCCCGCTCTACGCCAGTCCGAACCGCGCTGGAAAAGGGAGTCCATCATTACGATGGGCAGTTCGGTGCGATTGGCTGTAGAGGTCGTTAGCACCAATTGGCGAGATGATTACCATTTCAAGTTCGCTGACTACGAAGAAATAGGCATTCCCGAATACTGGATTGTGGACTATCTCGGTTTGGGCGGTCGCAAGTTTATCGGCAATCCCAAACAACCCACCCTTTCGGTTTGCCAGTTAGTAGACGGGGAGTACCAGATCAAGCAGTTTCGGGGCGATGACACTGTTGAGTCGCTGGCTTTTCCAGAGCTGAGGTTGACTGCCGAGTTGATTTTTCGGGCAGGCTTGCCCAAAAGCGTGACGGGCATTGAACCAGGCTAATTGCGATCGCACGGCGGGTGCAAAGGGGGTGCAAAGGGGCCTCAAACAGCCCCTAGATATTGGAAAACTGGCAAGAAAATCAGGAAATAGCTTAGGGGCTTGCAGCTTAATACTATACCAATCCTTTGGCTACTCCTTCGACAATACAATTGCAGGGCTGGGATTTTATTTCTACGCAAGTCCTAACAGTTTATCGCGCAGATGCTTAATGCGATCGCACAATCTCCGCCATTCTTCAACCCGCGGAGGACGTTCGGCGAAGCTCAGTCGAGCCGCGGGTTTTGCTTGTATAGACGCGGTTTCAACCGCCGAGTCTACTCTTTTCTACCTAAATAGGAAGTCGCCGCACTCGATAACGATTATCTTCCACTGTCACAATCGCACCTGTTTCCAAATCTTCACCGCACTCTGACAAAACAGCAAGCAATCTAGCACTAACAAACGCTGGGATAGTGTTTTGCCGTCTAAAAATAATCACACTTGGAAGAGATTCAGAACTGATAGCCAAAAGCTCGCCAAAATCCAGGTCAAAAGTTAAAACAATTCGCTGCTATTGGCGAGCTTTTTCCAATATTTCAAAATCTGGCAAACGCTCCAATCCTTGTTCATTTAAGTGTACAGCATCATATCCCTGCTGGCGAAGTGCTTGCACCGTTACAGGAGACACACCCATGTCAGCCAAAAAATTCACGCTGCACTCCCGCTAAATGGACGAATTTGCTCGTTTGTCAAAAATGCTGCATACTGGAGACTAGCTTTAATATCCTCAGCTTCCAAATAGGGATAACCTGCCAAGATTTCTCCTACACTCATCCCATTTGCTACTAAACTCACTACCAAAGAAACAGTGATTCGCATTCCTCGAATGCAAGCTCTCCCTCCCATAATTTTTTGATCGAAGGTAATGCGATCGAACATCATATCCTCCCACTCTTCCTTAATGACCTAACAGTTTATCGCGCAGATGCTTAATGCGATCGCGCAACTTACCAGCCTCCTCAAACTCCAACTTCTTCGCCGCCGCCTTCATCTGAGTCTCCAAGCGCCCGATTAACTGAGGAATCTCATCCAAAGATAACTCATCAACCTGTTCGTAAACCTCCTCCAACTGCTGAGAATTCAGCTTGCGCGACACATCCAGAAACGCCAGAATCGCGTTAGTCGATCGCTTTTTCGCGATCGGTTGCGGCGTAATCCCGTGCATCTTATTGTAGGCTACCTGAATCCCCCGGCGGCGATCCGTTTCATCGATCGCCTTAATCATGCTTTTCGTCAGATTATCCGCATACAAAATAGCCTGTCCCTGCACATGGCGCGCCGCCCGCCCAATCGTTTGAATCAAAGAACGTTCCGATCGCAAAAACCCCTCCTTATCCGCATCCAAAATCACCACCAGCGACACCTCCGGCAAATCCAAACCCTCCCGCAGCAAGTTAACGCCGATTAATACATCAAACTTACCATCCTGCAAATCTTGGATAATTTCTATCCGTTGAATCGACTGAATTTCCGAGTGCAAATACCGAACTTTAATCGCCCTTTCCTGCAAATATTCCGTTAAATCTTCCGCCATCCGCTTCGTCAAAGTCGTCACCAAAACACGCTCATTCCGACTTACTCTCTCCTTGATTTCCCCCAACAAATCATCAATTTGTCCCTCCGTCGGACGCACAAAAATTGTCGGATCGACTACGCCAGTAGGGCGAATCACTTGCTCAGCAACCCTGCCTTCCGATATTTCCATTTCCCAATCACCAGGAGTCGCAGAAACAAAAATACACTGATTAGCTTTTTCCCAGAATTCCTCCGCTTTCAACGGGCGGTTATCGGCAGCGCTGGGCAACCGAAAACCGTGGTCAATCAATACTTTTTTCCGCGCTTGATCGCCGTTATACATTCCCCGAATTTGCGGCACTGTGACGTGGGATTCATCTATCACCAACATCCAATCTTTCGGGAAATAATCAATCAAACATTCTGGCGGTTCCCCAGCATTTCTACCTGCTAAATGCCGCGAATGATTCTCGACTCCGTTGCAATAGCCGACCTCGCGCAGCATTTCCAAATCGTAGCGGGTGCGCTGTTCTAATCGCTGAGCTTCTAATAGTTTTCCTTCTTTCTCAAATTCTACCAGTCGGTCTTCTAATTCGAGTTCTATTCCTTGACAAGCTGCCTCTAATTTATCATCTGCCGTCACAAAGTGGCGCGCTGGATAAATATTTAAAGCGGTTGTACTTGCCAGAATTTTACCAGTTACGGGGTCAACGTAGCGAATGGCATCGATTTGGTCGCCGAAGAATTCGACACGAATAATTCTATCTTCGTAGGCGGGCCCGATTTCTAGAACGTCGCCTTTGACGCGAAATTTGCCTCTGCCTGATTCTGTGTCGTTGCGGCTATATTGGACGTTGACTAAATCTCGCAAAACTTGCCGCTGATTGACTTCCATTCCTACTTGCAAAGGAATAGCAGCTTTCAGGTATTCTGCGGGCATTCCCAAACCGTAGATGCAGCTAATTGATGCTACAACAATTACGTCGCGGCGTTCAAAGAGCGATCGCGTGGCGGAGTGTCGCAGCATATCGATCTCGTCGTTAATTGCTGCGGTTTTTTCAATGAAAGTATCACTGACGGCGATGTATGCTTCAGGTTGGTAGTAGTCGTAATAACTGACAAAGTATTCGACTGCATTGTTGGGGAAAAAATTTCGCAGTTCGTTGCACAGTTGAGCGGCCAGGGTTTTGTTGTGTGCTAAGACTAAGGTGGGTCTACCGATTTTTTCAATCACCGAGGCAATGGTGAAGGTTTTGCCTGTACCTGTGGCGCCGAGTAAGGTTTGAAATCGATCGCCCGCAGAAATGCTTTTGACGAGTTGCTCGATCGCTAGCGGTTGGTCGCCCGTGGGCTGGAAGGGCGCTTGCAATTGAAAAGATGCTGCCGCAGTTACCATAGGAAAATGTAGCTATTACCGATAAATATTAACAAAAATGCAGGGATTCTGCAATTTAGTTAAGAAAATAGTTAGACTTTGTAATACTATTTTAATTATCGGCCGAAATAGCAAGCAGAAAGCCCAGAAAAGCAGTTGTCCGAACCCAGCAATCAACCCCCAGCAATTAGCAAGGAAAAAAATTATGGCTCTCACACCCAAAGATAAAGTCAAAGCGAGCGCCCGCAACAAAGGCACTACCAAGGCCCTACCAGCCACCAGCGAAGGTCAATCAGCGGGCATCCAACTTTATCGCCCGCAACTCATGCATGATAACCGCCCCGTCGGCCCAGATGATTTTACCATCAGCGAGACAGTCTCGATATCGGGGAATCGCCCGATCGGCGTTAGCACCCTGCACATCAGCGAAACCTACGGCACTATAGGCAATCGCCCGATCGAAGCCAGCGACTTGGAAGTGGTTGCTACACTCGGCAGAAGACCGATCAGCTCCAGCGCCATGCAAGTCAGCGAAATGTTCAATATGTCCGGTGCGCGACCCATTGCCGCCAGCACTCTGCACATTGATGAAGTTTACTCCACAATGGGAGGAGAGCGCCCCATTGCCTCAAACGAAATTGACGACAGCTCGACCTTAATGGGATTTTTAGATTAATTGGTCATTGGTCATTAGTTATTAGTCATTGGTCATTGGTCATTGGTCAGTAGTCATTAGTCATTGGTCATTAGTAATTGGTGATTAGTTTTTCACTGTTAGCTAATGACTAATGAAACAATCGTAGCAAATTTACTGGCCCTCGCGATTCAGCAATTGAACCGTCTAAAGTAATTGATTTAACCTATTAATTTAACCTATTAAATATCTCAATATCTTGAGCATCCTGCAACCCAAGCTCTTGCAATGTAACAGCGTTGACACCGAATGTTTCGGTGTAAGAATTCAGGTCACTGAAATCCTTGCTGGGCAAAGACTTTAGCTCTGGAGCTTGATGCTAAATAAATTTCTATTCTCAATAAATGACGAAAAATGACAGTTTTTCGTCATTTATTGAGAATCAACAGATCAGGACAAAAGCCCTTATTTTGCCCTAAAACCCTTGCCAGACAAGCGTTGGAGCCGCAAGTTTTTAGACCTGAATCCTTACGTTTCGGTTAACCATTTCGCCAAACTTGGAGGCAATTGAGCATTCAACCAGAAAA
The DNA here is from genome assembly GCF_036705955.1 of Microcoleus sp. A6-C6. Lineage (NCBI taxonomy): Bacteria > Bacillati > Cyanobacteriota > Cyanophyceae > Oscillatoriales > Microcoleaceae > Microcoleus > Microcoleus sp. A6-C6. Next base: position 97,810 of record NZ_JAUBVR010000002.1, read on the forward strand.
TCATACTGCGATCCTGGGGAAATCTATGCTGAGAGATGCAAAAAGCAGACAGGCTTGAATGTCTTCTGGTTCCAAATCAGGAAAATCAGATAGAATCTCGCTAGCTGTTACATTGTCTGCTAGAGGTTCTAAAATGTCGCTAACACGAATTCTCATGTCGCGAATACAGGGGCGACCGCCACATTTACCAAGTGTTTGAGTAATCCTTTTAAGCAATGCAGTTCTATCAGTCATATCTTAAATTTCTCGTTTTCCTATCGTGTCCGATCGATTAACTTCGATAAGTCAGGTTCGTAGTGCGGATTAAAGTCCGCAATCCGGGAGCGGACTGAAGTCCGCACTACGAACCATTTTTATTATGGTAATCCATCGGGCATGATATGACCGATCGCTAATTTCGCGGACGTTGATATTTGCTCAGTAAATCAGCAAAGTGCTTGTAATCTACAGGCTTCCTTAAATACTCCGCCGCTCCTAATTCCAAACCATGATTTGGGTCGTCCAAAAAAGTCAACATAATCACTGGAATATTAGCTAAATCCGGATCGGCTTTCAACGCCGACAGCACCGCCCAGCCGTCCATACTCGGCATCATCACGTCCAGAGTAATCGCATCCGGTAGCGACTCCTTAGCTAACTGAAGCCCTGCTTCACCGCTAGCTGACGAGAGTACCCAAAATCCTTGTTTCGACAAGCAGCGAGTGATTAAATCCCGCGAGTCTGGATCGTCGTCAATTACTAGCACAGTTGCAGCATCGGGAAGTTCCAGCGGTTGCGATCGCACTTCTTGCAGCCCTGTTTCTTCCGATGCTCGATCGCCCTCCACTTCTTGCTCGCTTTTAACCGCAGTCGGCAAGCGAATCGTAAAAGTAGAACCGCAATCAAACTCGCTATCAACCGTAATATCCCCGCCCATCATCTGGCAAAACTTCCGGCTAATTGTCAGCCCCAAACCCGTGCCGCCGTACCTGCGGGTAGTGGAATCGTCCGCTTGCGCAAAAGCTCCAAACAGCCTCGACACCTGATCCTCAGTCATGCCGATGCCCGTATCAGTGACTTGAAACACGATCGAATATTTGTCAAACTCATAGCCAATTTCCGAGAGTTCCTCGGAATTGTCCACCGGCCAAACTTCCCATTCTTCCTTCCAAACATTAATTGTAATTTTGCCTCGATCGGTAAACTTAGCAGCATTGCTCGCCAAATTCAACAACGCTTGCCGCAGCTTCGCCGAATCAGCGTATATCGTGCCAATATTGCGATCGCAATTGATAGTCAAAGTGTTGCCATTTTTCCCTACCAGCGGTTGAACTGTAGTCACAACCTGCTCCACCAACTTCAACACATCAAAACTCTCCAAGAAAAGAGTCATCTTTCCTGCTTCAATTTTAGAAATATCCAAGATGTCACTAATAATGTTCAGCAATTGCTTGCCTGCCATATTAATGCTTGCCAAATCCATCACAAACTCTTCCTCGCCGAGTTCCACAGCCTCTTCTTGCAGCAGCTCACTGTAGCCAATAATCGCATTTAGGGGCGTCCGCAACTCGTGAGTCATATTTGCCAAAAAAGTGCTTTTCGCCCGGTTAGCAGCTTCCGCAGCGTTCTTAGCGACTTCCAATTCGATCGATCGCTCCTCTAGCTGTCGTTGCCGCACCTCCAAACCATTGAGCAAACTGCTAATTTGCTGAGCCATTGTATTGAGAGTAGAAGATAGCACCCCGATCGCATCATTAGACACAATAGGCGATCGAGCCGTCAAATCCCCGCTCGCCATCAATTCCGCAGCTTGTCGCAGCAAGCCGATATTCCGAATCAGCGACGACACCGACACAAAAGCCACTATTCCCGCGATCGAACTCAAAACCAAAGCCCCCATCAGCCAGTGCTGAGTGCCGCTCGCCACAAACAGAGTTTGCTGCACCAGCACCCCCATTAATTCGTCAGGAACTCCCGCCGCCGCCGAGGCAGCTTCTATTGCCAGCAAATAGTTTTTCATCTGAACAGCACCGATCCACCCAACTCCCACCGCCATCCAAGTGATCAGTACCAAGATCATAAACAGCCCGATCAAAGAAGCCCGAGTTCCCACCGAGATCTGCCTCGGAGTAAATGCCGCCGCCCAAGGATAGCCTTTAAGAAAAGGATCTGGCGGCACCGGTGCGCCCGAATTCCAAATCTCCTCAATTTGACCGTCCGATCGCACCTTACCAATCCGCACTGTTTTCCAGATATGCTGCGTTTGGGCATCTATTTTCACCATGCCCGATGGAGCTGCAAACTCCATATTTTTAGCAGCCGCCCTAACTTTAACCACATCTGTCGAACCAGCTTTTTCTACTGCTTGCTTCCACAAATAAACGCCCAAATAAGCCGCTTCGATCGGGTCATCCGTGACACGATTTTCCCCGTATCTCGCTTTATAAGCCTTGACAAATTTCTGATTTTCCGCTGTATCCACCGTTTGAAAATAGTTCCAAACCACCAAATGTCCAGCAATATTGGACGGCCCGATCGCCCGCACTTCCTCTTCTGCTATGCTCGCCGACATCACCGGCAAATTTTCCGGTTTCAAGCCAGCTTCTCGCAACTTTTGGAAAAAAGCCACATTGCTGTCGCCGTTAAGAGTATTGAGAATCGCATCCGGTTTCACTGCTAAAATATGTGCGATCGCCTCATCCACATCCCTAGAACCCAGCGACAGATACATTTCCCCAGCCAACTCTCCTCCGAGTGCTGCCAGTTGAGCTTTCACAATCAGATTTGCCGTGCGGGGAAAGATATAATCCGAACCCAACAGAAAAATTTTCCGCTTCCCCTGAGCCAGCAAATAGTTCACCCCAGGCACAATCTGCTGATTCGGGGCCGCACCAGTATAAAAAATATTCGGACACTGTTCTAGCCCTTCATACTGCACCGGATAAAACAGCAACCCGTTGCCCTGCTCAAAAACCGGCAGTACAGCCTTGCGACTCGCCGAAGTCCAACAGCCAAATACCACCGCCACCTGCGATTCTAAGAGCAATTGCTTAGCTTTTTGAGCAAAAGTCTGCAAATCGCTGGCTCCATCCTCTATCACCGCTGCCAAGGGGCGTCCGAGCACTCCTCCAGCAGCGTTAATTTCCTCAACGGCCAACAGCGTCGCGTCTTTAACAGAAATTTCGCTGATGGACATCGTGCCCGTCAGCGAATGCAACACGCCTATTTTTATCGGCTCACGAATTAGGCCTGCTGCTTCGAGAGGGTTACTGCTGCTTGCTCCCATAGGGTTTTAGATATTTTTTACTAATAACATAAATTTTAGTTCGATCCTGCAGGAAGTCAGCCTTGATGCTAACTCTGGTTTAGCAGATTTGTTCGGGCGATCGCCACAAAACTTGGGAATTCCCCCACCCTGTTGATTTTAACCGTCAAACTCGATCGCCTTGACCTCAGTCTGCACCAATCTGTCGCCTATTTCTCTCTTAATCTTGTACCGATGTCGAAACCGCCTCATCAAACAAACGACAAAAGTCCATAAATGCGCGATACCCCAAAAATTCTATCCCTCCCCCACACTCCCCACACTCCCCGCACTCCCCGCACTCCCCACACTCCCCGCACTCCCCGCACTCCCCGCGCGCGAGTCACAAAGCAATCTCGCGCACTCAAGCACTATTCTCCTTCCCCTATAGCCTTTCTCAAAAAGGTGAATATTTGAGATTTTCAATTTTTGGATTTGGAGATTGGGCGATACCTCATATGAGAACTGTAACTGCTATATAGCGGTTCTCAAAAAAGTGAGGATAGCCCTATGCCCTATGCCCTATGCCGTTCGCGTACCTGATATGAGAGATCGAAAAGCTATATCTCTCTTCCGGCCGATTCAGGTTTGCCTGATTTGTCTGACTATTAAATTAAGAAATAAAAACTAAAAACTATTCCCAGCCCTAATCTCCCTTCAGGCAGAGGAAAGTCTTTGCGATCGCGCTTAGCATATATCTAAGGCTAACTCTTAAGTAGCCTTCTTAAAAATAAATTTTGCAAAGAGTTGGGTGAAAACTAATGAATATTGAACCAAACGCAACCACCAGGGTCAGCGACCTACAAGTCACGCTACCAAAATCCAGAGAAACATTGCTCGGCGAGGAAACTGAAAAATCCCTAGGCGAGGAGAAACAACAAAAGGCTGAAACTATGCGCGCTGTCGAACAGTTAAAAGCAGAACTGCAGCAAAAAATAGATACAGAATGTCACCATACGCCAGATTAAAACGAATGCCAATTTTTAGAGGGTGTGGGTAAGAGACGGTCTTGCCCACACCCGCTTTTTGAAGTTCGATGGAAGTCGGCCGCATTCAATATAAATTTAAAATTTAAAATTTAAAATTTTTTTGGGTTTAAAAAAATACTGTTCTGGGTGCACCAATGGCTTTACGCCGAACTTTTTGTGCGATACTACACTTCGTTCGTTGCAGCTAGTAATTTAGGTCAAAAAACGGTCAGCAGGAAAGTCCTAGTCTATCCTCGATTCAAGAATAATTTTTCCTGATTTCCTATTCCCTATTCCTGACTTCTGTTAGATTCTGTACACTCCGAATACATCAAACTTTATTCCTACAGGTAGAGTGCAACCGAACTACTTGTTCCCTATGATAATAAGTAGAAAGTGTAAAACTAGATACAGATAAGGACAAACAAATGAGCATTGAAGATAAAGCAAAGGCAACTGCAAAAAACATCGAAGGCGCGGCTCAAGAAGCCCTAGGCAATGTTACTGGCGACCCCAAGGACAAAGCTGAAGGCAAAGCGAAGCAAACAGAAGCACAAGCTCGTCACGCAGTCGAAGATGTGAAAGATGAAATCAAAAAGAAATTAGACTAATTCTAATACTAATTGAGAGGGTCGAGAAAGCTGACCCTCTCAATTATTGAAAATGTTGTCATACCGGAGGAAAAAAGGTGAGTTTATTGCAGCAGAGCGGAAAAATTATTGCGGGTCTAATGTTGGCTTTAATGCTGGCCGTTACGACTGCTTGCGCCCCCAGCGTTTCCGCCCAACAACCGACTAATGTACCTGTAGCAATTGGCGGCAGTCAGGGTTATTACGCGCAACTAGAACGCGGCAATACTGCGGCAGGTCAAGACTTTGGTCAATGGGTAACAAAGACTGCTCAAGGCTTAGTTCAAGATGCTTACGTGCGTGACAATAATAAGTTGGGAGTTGTAATTACTCCGCAAGTCCGCCCTAATGAAGTGAAAGATTTGGCGAAGTCTTTAGCTCAAGGTTTTCACCGCAATTTTCCCAACCAGGATGTAAGTGTTTTGATGTACGCTCCTGATAAAAAACTGATTTTGACTGCTAAGTACGACCAGCAATCAAATCAGATTGAATACAATTCTTGATTTGGTAAGAAAGTTTAAATGATCGCGTAGCTTTAATAGCATTTTGGAATTTAGGGCTGGCGAAATCATCGAGATTTGAAACAGAAAATTTGTGTAGATTGGGAAAGAAATACCATGAGTAGCAGCGATAATTATAAGAGTCAAATCATGAAGGATTTGGCTCAGGGAAATAAAGAAGTGATGCCGGAGACAACCGGTGAAGAGTACGATAATTTTGACGATTTTGCTCAGAGAACTTCGCCGGATCAGCGCAAAAAATTATTCGGGAGTTCTCTGAATCATGACTCGCTACCGCCGGCGCAGTTGGAACCGGAATTGCAAAAGGCGATCGCCCAAATTAAGCCAAAGGAACTCGATGATGTGGCCCGCGAATTCCTCAAGCAGTTGGACAAGAGAGGATTGAACGATCGCCAATTGGAAAAGCAGCTAGCACTTTCTACCCACCACGCCAGTCGCATGACTGCTGATGATGTTACTAAGCTGGCCTCGTTTACCTATCACAATCACCCGGATATTTTCCGAGATGTGCTCGCCCAAGAGCCGAGTTTGATGAAGTTTTTGGGGAATCCAGTAGTTGCAGGTATTTTGGGAATAGTTGCTGCTAAATGGCTCAGCAATCGTAAATAATCTCGGATTCAGACAAGCCTAAAGGCTGATAATACGTGCAGCAAATACGTGCAGCAAATAAAAGGACGATCGCCCGGGCGATCGTCCTTTGATCTTTTATATCAGATCAGGCGTACCTGACACTCCGCAAAATTAAATGTAGGATTAAGTGTTGCCGTAAACCAGGAAAAAAGATGAACATCTCTACTATTTGGCGAAAACTCCGCAGCCAACAAGCCTTCTGCTTGGCTGCACTGCTTGCGAGTTGCCTGGTATTTATCGGTTGTTCCCCCGCCCAGTCAGCGGCTGGCAATTCAGTCGATCCCAAGTTGAAAGAGCAAGTTTTGCAGATTATCCGCGAAAACCCCCAAGCAATTTTAGATTCGGTACAAGGGTACCAGCAACAGCAGCAGCAGTCTCTCAAAGCAGCGCAGGAGTCATTTTTGCAGGCGATGAAAACCGATCCCAAATCTGCGATCGGGGATTCTCCCACCACCGGCTCGGCTTCGCAGCAGATTGTACTTTTAGAATTCTCTGACTTTCAATGTCCGTTTTGCGCCCGCGCTTACGATAATGTCAAGCAGTTTATGGCAAAACACGAGGACAAAGTTACTTTAGCCTACAAGCATTTTCCCTTGACTTCTATTCACCCTCAAGCGCTGCCAGCAGCTAAAGCAGCTTGGGCTGCTGGGCAGCAGGGCAAATTCTGGGAATATTACAGCGCTTTGTTTGAGGGGCAGAAAGAGTTAGGCGAGCCACTATACGGATCGATCGCCCAAAAGCTCAATCTCAAATTAGATAAATTCAACAGCGATCGCAACAGCCCCGCCGCCGAAGCAGCCATTCAGAAAGACGTGCAACTGGCTCAACAATTGGGTATCGAAGGCACTCCATTCTTTATTATGAATGGCAAAACTTTCTCCGGTGCTGTCGAGATTTCTGAGATGGAAAAGATTCTCGCGAGTGTCTCCAAATAACAGGGAAAGAGACACGAAAAAGTAAGTTTTTGGGTCTTTTTAACTTGTTGGTTGCAATCTCAATTCTGCGTCATTTAAGATGGGTTCCCAGGCTGGTGTCTGGGAACACTAAAAAAGCAAGTAAGTAAAAGGAAGAAGAAAGTTGGGCAGCGGATTGTGAAACGGATGTAACGGATGTAATGCCGATCGGGAAAAAGGCTTTAGTTATGCTTATTTACAATCCCGATGAAAAAACTGCTCGGTAACGGTAGCAGTCAAATTGGTATGATGCCGCCTGGGTGGGAAGTTCCGGCTTCTACAACTACATTACACGGAGGCCTATGCCATATCCCGTTCGCGTACCTAATATGAGAGATCGAAAGGCTATACATCTCTCTAATAATTATCGCTTCACAGACATCTTGCCTGTGAAGCGATAATTTTGGGAAAAGTCTATTAGTAATTCATCGGATGCGATCGAATTTTTGATTAGACAGCAGCCAACTCAGGAGTCGGGCGCTTGCTGTGGCGGATACCCTCGATCGCACTTGCGTAATCCTTCGCCTTAAACACAGCAGAACCCGCGACGATCGCATTTGCGCCCGCTTCCAGAACCTGCCAAGTATTGTTCGTCTTCAAACCGCCATCCACCTCAATCCAAGGATCGAGACCCTTCTCGTCGCACATTTTACGCAACTGGCGAATTTTCGGCAGCACCGCCGGGATAAAACTTTGACCGCCAAAGCCCGGATTGACGCTCATAATCAGCACCAAATCGCAAAGTTCCAGCACGTACTCGATCAACTCTAGGGGTGTCGAAGGATTCAGCACCACACCAGCCTGCTTGCCCAATTCCCGAATTTGACCGAGGGTGCGGTGCAAGTGAGGCGAAGCATTGTGCTCGGCGTGAACGGAAATAATGTCAGCACCAGCCTTAGCAAAGTCCTCGACGTACTTCTCCGGCTCCACAATCATCAAGTGGACATCGATTATCTTGGTAGTAACGGGACGAATTGCTTCGACAATCATCGGCCCGATAGTAATATTAGGAACAAAGCGACCGTCCATCACATCTACGTGAATCCAGTCAGCCCCAGCTCGATCGACAGCCTGAATCTCTTCTCCGAGACGGCTAAAATCGGCTGATAATATGGATGGAGAAATAACGATCGGTTTTTGAGATTTGGTCATGGCTAAGTCTGTGTCTCCTGTCTCCTGTGCTGTATCCAGTTTATCAAAATACGGCTCTCCGGGTCGAAAAGTTGTGAATAATAGGTAGGGGCAGGTTTAGCGAAAAAACTTGGCCTCTAACCAACAATTTTTGTGCAAAACGTGCCCTGCTCTGGGATTTTTGGTTTAGGATATAAATTTTCCGCCTAACAAATAAGTTTTGTGCAAAACTAGACCTCCTGTAAATTTTGAATGCCAACTATGAAAAATACACATCCCTTAGACAATCCTGAACTCGATCGTGCAAGTCTGTTTGTATTAATGATCCCAGTCATTGGCTTTTTTCCCGCCCTCTGGAATCTTTACCGCCGTCAGGGCAGCCCCGAACGCCAAGCCGTCAGCCGCTTGGCAATTGCCCTTGCTTTTAGTTGGCTCTTAGGACATATTCTTTTAGAAGGGGCCGCGATTTCTGCGGAATCTCCGACACTTGCCATGTTATTAATGAGTAGCCTGCTGACAACCAGCTATTTCATCGTCGCTCTGGGACTGATGGTTCGCCTCTGGAAGCGTCAACCGCTATGGTTGCCCGGAATTAGCCGCGTAGCCGAGCAAGTGGTCGGCAAACATTTATCCTAATTTAGGGTTCCTTTAAGCCCCTACTGTATTGATTAGAGTGCGTCTTCAGCTTGATACTACATATTGCTACGATCTTTTTTATTTTTGTTGTGTGTGAGGAAGCCAGTGCCAGCTCAAAAAACTCCTAATCAAGACCCTATCCAACAATCAACTGCTCAACCTCCAACCAAAAAATCGCACCAGCCGCACCGAGGCCGTTGGCTGGGTTTTGGTTTTGGTTTGGCTGGAGTAGCCATGCTCTCAGCCACCGCCGGAGCGCTGCTAGCCGTCTCTCTTTCCACAACACCGCTTCAGCAACAAAAGTTGAGCCCTGAAGAAGCGGCAGTGTTTTCTCAAGGCGACATGGCAAAGCTCAGCATGAAGATGCCGGAGCTCACTCGCCCAGTTAATATTTTAGTTTTAGGACTTAAGGTTCTGAGTTCAGACCTCGACGGCCATCCCGATAAGGAGCAGGGATACGATGTCTGGCAAAACTCTTTCAAGGGCTTAACCGATACCATGCTGTTGGTGAGGTTTGACCCTCAAAATAAAAAAATAAGTGTGCTTTCCATTCCGCGAGACACCCGTACCTATGTTGAAGGTAGGGGTACTGTGAAAATCAATGAAGCTAATTACTACGGCGGCCCGGCTTCGTCAGCGAAGTCAGTCAGCGGACTGCTGGGCGGTGTGGGAATTGACCGCTATGTCACAGTCAATATTCAAGGCATCAAAAGTTTGGTAGATGCCCTTGGTGGGATTACTATTAATGTCCCTAAAGACATGAAGTATACCGATGAAAGCCAGCATTTATATATTGATTTAAAGGCTGGCAAACAGCGTCTCAACGGCGAACAAATCGTGCATTATTTGCTTTACCGACACGACGATTTAGGCGATATCGGGCGGGTACAGCGCCAGCAATTGTTGATGCGGGCTTTTGTGGAAGAGCAAGTTAATGTTGGTTTGCTGTCTCGCTTGCCGAAGATTTTGTCGGTGATTCAGTCTCACCTTGATACGAATTTGACTATAGAAGAATTGGTGGCCTTAGCTGGTTTTGCTACTCAAACCGATCGCGCTGGCGTGCAGATGTTGATGGTTCCCGGCAAATTCAGCGATCCTAAGGACTACAAGGCAAGTTTTTGGTTGCCAGACCAAAATGCGATCGAAACTATGGTGGCAGAGCATTTTGACTACGGTCAAAATACTTGGACAATCGAGAATGCTGATTCGACTTTTCTGAAGGTGGCGATTCAAGACAGTACGGGCGATCAATCGGCTGTTGAAGATTTTGTCACGACTTTAACTCGGGCAGGCTATCGGAATGTTCAGGTTTCTAAAGCTTGGTCTGAACCGCTAGATGTAACAACAATTGTAGCTCAAGACGGCGACATTAAAGGTGCCCAAGCGATTCGCCAGTCTTTGGGTTTTGGAGAGGTGCTAGTTGAGAGTACCGGTGCTTTGCAGTCGGATGTGACAATCAGATTGGGTAAGGATTGGTTGAGTAAAAAAACTCAGTCTGGCGGGGACTTTAAGTCTTTTTAAACTGGGTTTTAAATTCATTTGTAGGGACACAGCAGTGCTGTGTCCTGTTTTTTATGAGTTCAGATGATCTGATTGCCGATCGGCTAAAAATCCCTCAATTGAGCCGTTGTCACAGCAACTTCCTTAATCTGGGAACCCCGGCGCACCTTCAGTTTCAAAATTTGACCAATTTTGCTGTTTTCCACCAAATTTTGCAACTGTTCAGGCTGAGTCACTTTCTCGTCCTCAATTTGAACGATGACATCCCCCTTGCGAACCCCCGCTTTCTCAGCAGGCGTATTGGGTACAACTCGCATCACCAACACCCCTGTAACTTCCGGGACAATCACAGGAGCATTGGGGTCAGCATTATTCTCTTTGGCCATTTCTGGAGTCAAAGCAATCATCTGAATCCCCAAAAACGGATGGCTGACTTGTTCTCCCTTGGCTAATTGCGCGTAGATGGCCTTGGCTTTGTCGATCGGAATTGCAAACCCAATACCCATTGCATCGGCTCGAATCGCCGTGTTGATACCAATCACTTCTCCTCTGCTGTTTAGCAGTGGCCCGCCGGAATTGCCGGGATTGATGGCCGCGTCGGTTTGAATGAAATCGAGCCGCTTGTCGGGAATGCCGACGGCTGCGCTGGAGCGTTTGAGGGTGCTGATAATGCCTAAGGTGACGGTGTTGTCAAATCCCAGGGGGTTGCCCACGGCGATCGCCCAATCACCCACTTTCACCGCATCAGAATCTCCCAGTGTTGCCACGGGTAAGTTTGCTTGTTTAGTATTAATTTTGACAACAGCCAAATCTGTTATTTCGTCAGTACCTTGGACTTCTCCTGGAAATGTCCGGCCGTCGTTTAAGGTGACAGTTACTCGATCGGCTTTGTCAACTACGTGAGCATTGGTTAACACAATCCCACTTTTGTCAATAATGAAGCCGGAACCTTGACCGCGTAAGCGTTCTTCTCTGGGAGTTTTGTTGCGCGGATCTTCTTCCAAAAATCTACGGAAGAATGGGTCTTCCATTAACGGGTTGAGGTTGCGGCTGACAGTGCGCTCGGTATCAATGCGGACAACTGCCGGCCCGACTCGATCGACTGCCGCCGTCACAAAACTGCCGGTATCTGCCGCCACCTGCGCTGGGAGTACGGCTGTTTGAGGCTGTTCCCGCAAGTTGGGCGGATTTTTGCCGTCAACGGCCCAAGCGGGTGCAGCATCGATGAAGAGAGCACTCAGGGCGATCGTCATTCCTAAAATTAGGGCGAACCAGCGAGCACCGATTCGGGGTGCGGGGTCAAAAAACTTAAATAGTCGCATAGCGTCAATCTTTGTTAGTCTGGGTTATTCTGGTAAAGGTGTGCGATCGAGCGGACTCAATAATCTGCCGCTATGAAAATCCTAAATATATTTAGACAGCTACAATACACGAGTCTGGAGCCAGCACAAACTCAACATATTCTCAATTCTAACTTGAACAATTTCCCTAGTAATACCAGTTTAAAAAAAAATGCAACTCTAGTCCCGCACTCCCAACCATTAAAAAGCACTCATTCCCAATTCTTTAATCTAAAATGGCATAACCCCGATGATTGTATCTGATACTTCTACTGACAAATCCTTGCCCTCAAATTCCCACCACCATCACGGCGATCAATCAGTCCACCCTCACCATCACGATGAAGAATCCATGCGGCGGCTAGTTAATCGGTTATCTCGGATTGAGGGACACGTCCGTGGGATTAAAACAATGGTGCAAGAAAACCGTCCCTGTCCCGAAGTTCTCGTGCAAGTTGCTGCGGTTCGAGGCGCGCTCGATCGTGTAGCGAGAATCATTCTTGACGAACATTTAACTCAGTGCATTGCCAGAGCAGCAAAAGAAGGCAATATCGATACGGAAATAGAAGAGTTGAAAGCTGCTTTGGATCGGTTTTTGCCTTAGTCGATGCCATTTTTTTACATATACCAGCCCCGCCAGATGGTTAGGAAGTTCTGGCGATAGATCGCTTTCCTCATGCAATTAATTGCAACGAAATGTCTCACGCGACGATAACTAAAGGCTGTCTTATTCCTGCTTTTTAACTTGAGCGACTTGTCGTAGCCGAAGGCGAAACGAGCCTTCTTCTTCACTTATTCCTTCTGACTGATGACTGCTGACTTCTTCTATAACAAAACCTGCAAATTAGACAAAACTTGCAAGTTATTAGTTATGGCTCATGGTTTAAGAATCTTTCACAAACGTGGGAAAAGTATCAATTTTTTTCCCCCTCGCCCCAATTGGCCCAACAGATAATTTATACTATCCGCAGTTTATGAGAGCGAGCTTAGTTCAAAAAGAATTACCGAGTTTTTAGTGACAACGGAAATCATTAACAGTTTCAAAGTCTGAGTATCAATAATTAGACGGTGATTAACCAGACTTCGGATGAACTGTTTAACTGTCTAGACTTTCGTCAGCTTGCCTTTTAACTGGTATCTGACTGTTGCGTAAACGGCTTTATAGGAAGCCTCTATGCTATATTCCTGCTGCAACCACTCTTGAATTTCTCCATAGCTTTTAAAGCCTTTCTGGGGGTCGCTGAGGCGCATTGCCAAACTAGCACGGGCCAGAGGAGGAATTGCGGGCTTGCGGCCACCGCTGTGCTTTGTTTCCAGGAGTCCTTCGAGTCCGTCAGAGCGGTACTTTCTCAGCCACCGCTGCACAGTAATGCGGTTTACGCCGATCGTCATTGCCAATTCTTTAACTGTCTTAACGTGACAAATTTTGAACAGGTAAAGTGCTTGAATCTTTTGAAAGCCACTTGCCGTTTTTTGTTCGGTTAACAGGTTTTTTAGTTCTTCTGTGGTCTCTGTGATGCTAAGTTTACATACTCCAGCCATATCAATTACCTCACGGGGATTCGTAATCTACAATTGTTTTTTTGACTAGGGAGAAAAATCCGCTTTCCTCCTAAATGCTCGCCTTTTGTTTGCTAATAAAGCCAGACAAAAGCTATCTAAATTAAACTTTTTCAGTCCTGGATTTACTAAGAGGCTCAGAAGCCTTTTTTTTAAACCGGGAGCAAGGGCTGCAATGCGTCTTTTGATAAAAAACAGTTTCTGAGTCAGTTTGGTATTTGATGACACAAGCGTCATTGCTAATACTGATATCAGTTAACCGCTCGAATGCAACATTAGCTGCAATAGTTGACTGTTAAGGAATATTATTTATTCTCTTTTTTCTAAATATATATCATGATTTTTCTAGTGTTTATTTGTGATTTATGCGAAAGTATTGGCGATTTTTTTTCCTTGGCAGCTAGGATGCAGCCTTGGTCTGTAAAGGAGCCGGTAGCACTTTTATGCACAGATTTTCCTACTCCCAGAAGTGTATTTCTGGCTTTCCCTTTGTGAGAAATCCTGAGATATCAGCACTCTGATGGGCTGGATTGGGTCGCGCCGAGTGACGGTGCAACCAACTTTCCTGCTGCGGGCAGGTCTCTGTGAAACTACCGACTTGATCGCCTGTTGAGTTAAACACGCCGACTGTGGAATTGTCAAATTTTCAACATTACAGTACCACTATCGGCTATTTTTCCCTGTCTGGCGTGATCGAAACGGTTGTTCCTATGTGATGCTACTAACAAAAATTAGTGATTCTTGTCACACCAATACTCAGTAAACTCAACTAGCAACAAAAAGTTATGACCTCGATCGCACTTTCCAGCGAGAATTCTTTGATTGAGTCACGAAGTACGATGACATTGTTGTGAAAAAATTTTAATTTTATTTTTTAATGCAATAAAAAATTCTGTTTGATCTTTCACCTTGCCCAAACGGTCTAGGGAAGTCTGGCGCTGTAAATATTTCAGCATCTCAAGTCTAAAATCGCAGAACATCCGGTGCAACCAGCTTGCTGAGAGTATTCTGCATTTAAAAGGTGTAGAGAATCCATAATGAACGTTGACGAACTGCTCAAGCTATACGCCATAGGAGAAAGAAATTTTAGTGGGGTCTACCTGCACTCCGTGTACCTCTACGAAGCAGAATTGATTGGAGCCAATCTGTATGAAGCCGACTTGATTGGCTCCAATCTCAGCAAAGCCAAACTCAGCAGAGTCAACTTTGGCAAAGCCAATTTGTGCAAAATCAATTTGAGCAGAGCAGATTTAGCGGGAGCCGACCTCACTGAAGCACTGTTAGCTGAAGCTAACCTGTATCGAGCTGAGTTGATGGGAGCAAATCTTAGCAAAGCAGACTTGAGCGGAGCTTCCTTGATCCAAGCAACTTTAATTGGAGCAAATATATCTCGGGCAACACTCAGCCACGCAGACTTGCACGGAGTAAATCTTTACGGAGTAAACTTGCGCAGGGCGGTGCTCACAGAAGCAGATTTAATTGGGGCAAATTTAACCAAAGTAGACCTCAGCGGAGCCGACTTAATGGGAGCGAGCCTAATTAGGGCAGACTTGACTGAAGCGATTTTAAGTGCGTCAGACTTAAGCGGGGCAAATCTGTTGGGAGCAAATCTTACAAAAGTCAACTTGAGCGGAGTATATCTTAAGGGTGCGACGATGCCAGACGGCACGATTCACGATTAATTTATCTGTTAAATCTTATGGTTGGCGAGAAGCACGGCTAAGGGTAACATTTTTTTGTTACCCTAATTTATTGGTAGCGAAATGTTTGTTTGAGACTCAGGTGAAGCTCTGAACTTTAATGTATGATGTCTGTGATAGATAGCTGAGAATCTGGCAATATTTAGCAATATCTACGATCTGGATTTTCAATTGCTGCGATCGAAGCTATTTTAGATTTATTATTTCGGATTTTGGATGCTTAAGATGAAACTAAGAATCCTGGCTGCTGCAACGCTGCTGAGCGCGATCGCCCCTTTAGCCCCTGCACAGGCCGAGAACATTCAACACACGCAACAATTACTAGCCACCCGACAGTGCCCCAATTGCGACCTCAGCAGCGCTGGTCTGGTTTTAGCCAACTTAACAGGAGCCAATCTCAAAGGTGCTGATTTGAGATTGGCTAACCTCAGCCGAGCTAACCTTACCGGAGCTGATCTTAGCGGAGCCAACCTCAGTGGCACCAGTTTGTTTGGCGTCAACTTGACGGGAGCAAACCTGACGGGGGCAAACCTCAGCGGTGCTGACTTGAGAAGTGCCTATCTTAGCGACGCCAATTTGCTCAACGCCAATTTAACTAACGCCCAACTGCTGGGAGCTAGAGGAATGCCAACTAATATTGGCACCGCTGAAGACTTTTACCGATTGGGAGTGCTGGAAGCTCAAGCGGGAAACTACAGAAACGCGATTGATTATTACAATCAAGCCCTAAATCTGAAATCGGATGTAGCTGCCGTTTATTTTGCGCGCAGTATGTCTCGCGCTGACTTGGGAGACTTCGCCGGCGCGAGTCAAGATGCTGCTAGAGCAAACCAACTCTTTGCCACTCAAGGAAATCCTCAAGGTCAAGAATTGTCAAAGCAGTTAGCCGAAGCCATTGTGGCGCGCCAAAAGCCAACGGAACCACGTACTGGGGGCAACGGCAACTTGATGAGTCTTCTGGGATCGCTCGGTTCGGTGCTGGTGAAGATACTTTTGCCCTAAGAACAGTTAGCTAATTCAGCGGAATCTCGATCGAGAATTCAGTACCCAGACCTGGTACAGAAACACACTTGAGTACCCCTTGGTGTTTGTCAACTACAATTTGATAACTGATCGACAGTCCTAAACCCGTTCCTCGACAGACGGGTTTAGTAGTAAAAAACGGATCAAATATTTGAGAAATCAACTCTTTGGGGATGCCGTGACCGTTTTCGGCAACGCAAATTCTTACAGTTTTTGCATCGATTAATTCGGTGCGATCGAGCGCGTACTGCATCAGCCTGATTTTTTGACTAAGCCGAGCTTTACTATTAACCGGCCCCGCGCTGGTTAGAGACGACGGTGCATCGCCTCTAACCAGCGCTCAATCAAAATTTGCGATCGCGCCAGTTTAATCTTTGCTTTCAACAGACTAACTTAACCAAATGATAATTATTATTATAATATTCTCATAAATTTCTGGAAATCTTAAAATCTCACGATCATAATTATTGATTATTAGGATAACTTGACATTTATTTGGATAACTTCATACAATGAAATTTAGCGAAAAATTTTGAGTTTTGATCAGCCTGCCCGGTGCTGAAAAATTTCGCTACGCACGCTCATCAGAATTTTACCCAAATGATTTTGGCCGGTGCCATCGCCGCCGCACCCCCAGTAGTAATCCGTTGGCGAATCCTCTACAATCACTCGATCCCCTGTGCCGAGGAGAATAGCTTGAATGTCTGCATGAGCGAGAAACTTAGTTAAAATTGCTTCGCGCATAATTGGGATTTTCACCGCTTCCCAATCATGGCGCATCCGGTGGTTCGGATCGCGACCTAATTGGGCGGCTTCTTGAGGAGTTGGTACGGATCGAATTGCCACCACTAATCTTTCATCAGCGCTACCGACAAATTTTTGGGCTTGATAGTAATGTTCCACAGTCAACCAATCTTCACCATGCAGGCAAATGTCGTGGGGTGAAAAATTGGAAAAGCAGCCGTAAGGCTCCTCTACTTTATAAAAATAAATTATCATAGCAGAAGGAAGAAGAAAGTTCGGCAACGGATTTTTTAACGGATGTAACGGATTTCAGGAAGAGGGAAGTTCGGCTTCCGCCGTACAAGATATAACGGATTTCAGTGCACTGCACATCGGTTGGCCTTGTCGCCTACCGAAGAACATCGGTTGACTGGCGTTTTAGCGTCTTGATTTGAAACCCAAATTTGCCAAAGTCATTTTTCTTGCTTGAAGTTTGACAAATCCCAACTTGAAATAGCAATTTGATGCTTTTTATCTGGATTGTATCTGCTTTTTATTTGCGGTTTGCCGACTCTATCAAAGATTTACAAGAAGTATCAAGTCAACTGGTGCGCATTGCACTATAAACTCTTTCGTTTGTATAGGCGCGGTTTCAACCGTAGGTCTGATCTTCAATATAACGATCGAGAATTGGGAATGAGGAATGGAGAATCAGGAATTGGGATTTAAGAATATTTCCTTTTCCTTGTTCCTGCTAAAATTCCTGCATTTTCCCCATGCCCAATTTCCCATTCACTAAACTTTCGTGATATCTCTCTCTTTGCCTGCCAGAACTTCTTCTATTTTGGCGATGTACTTATCCGTCAGTTTTTGAATTTTATCTTGCAAGTCTCGCGATTCATCTTTAGAGATATCGCTGCTTTTTTCTTGCTTGCGAATCGAGTCAACGGCATCGCGGCGGATATTGCGAATTGCGACTTTACCTTCTTCGGCAAACTTGGCGGCCATTTTGACAAATTCTTGGCGTCTCTCGCTTGTCAGCGGCGGAATGTTCAACCTAATAACTGAACCGTCGTTGTTAGGTACGAGTCCTACATCTGACAGGGAAATTGCTTTTTCGATCGAGGTAAGGGCTGTGCGATCGAACGGTTGAATGTTGATCGTGGTTGCATCCGGGGTGCCGATGTTGGCAAGGGATTTGATCGGAGTTGGAGATCCGTAGTAATCTACCATGACTCGATCGAGCAGGGAAGCGTTGGCGCGTCCCGTCCGAATAGTATTAAAAGACCGTTGAGTAGCCTCAACAGCCTTTTGCATATGATCTTCTGATTCAGCTAACTTCACAAAATCCTCCGACAAGGGTTCCAATAGATTCTCCCATTACTGCTCGGTAGATGTTTCCCGATACCGAGAGGTCAAATACCATAATAGGAATATTATTTTCTTTGCACAGGGCGATCGCGGTACTATCCATCACCCGCAAGTCTTGGTTCAAGACGTGGGCGTAGGTGAGGGTTTGATACCTGCGCGCGTTGGGGTTGATATGGGGGTCGGAATCGTAGACCCCATCTACCTTAGTAGCTTTAAAAATCACCTCTGCATCAATTTCAGCCGCCCGCAATGCGGCTGTAGTATCAGTAGTAAAAAAAGGATTGCCAGAACCGGCACCAAAAATCACTACCCGTTTTTTTTCGAGGTGGCGAATTGCCCGCCGTCGAATGTAGGGTTCAGCTATTTCTTGCATGGCGATCGCCGATTGCACCCTTGTGGGCACTCCTGCTTGTTCCAGAGCATCCTGCAAAGTGATAGCATTCATCACTGTAGCAATCATGCCCACATAGTCGGCTGTTGCCCGATCCATGCCTGCCGAAGCAGCTTTCACGCCACGAAAAATGTTGCCGCCGCCGACAACGATCGCGATTTGAATGCCTTCGGACACGACTTTAGCCACTTCCTGGGCGATCGACCCAACGACTACCGGATCGATACCGTAGCCCAAGCTACCCATCAGCGCTTCACCGCTGAGCTTCAGCAAAACCCGCTGATAAACCATCCCCATGCCGCCACTATTTTTTCTTTTTGTCTCCACAACAAGATAGCAGCACGGGTGCATTTTGAACATCAATTGCCACGAACAGGCTTTTGCGCTTGTTCCAGAACACCTTGGAATGTTGACTGTTGACTGTTGACTGTTGACTGTTGACTGTTGACTAAGGCAAAAAAGGGTTTCTCCTAAAAATCCTGGCACTCTCCGAGAGATATTTACGCAGAAACCGTGTTTTTTGCCCCGCTTGCGTCTATGACTGTCTTAGTTCAATCCTTGGGAACGAAATCAAGAGCAGCAGAATTCATGCAGTAACGCTGACCGGTGGGTTTGGGCCCATCGTTGAATACGTGACCGAGATGAGAGTCACAAACGGCACACAGTACCTCCGTGCGGCGCGTGAATAAGCTGTTATCCGACTCATTCTTGACATTTTCTTCGTTAATGGGAGCGTAAAAACTCGGCCAACCGGTACCGGAATCGTATTTTGTTTCCGATTCAAATAGCTCTGTACCGCAGCAAATGCACTTATAGAGTCCGGGCTTTTTGTTGTCGTGATATTCGCCGCTAAAAGCTCTTTCGGTTCCCTTTTTTCGGGTGACTTTGAACTGTTCGGGGGTTAGTTGCTGTTGCCATTCGGCATCGGTTTTTTTAACTTTGTCTGTCATGGTTTAATCTTTGGTGTAGATGAAATTAGTTGAAGAAAACACGGCGGTTGAAACCGCGTCTATACAGACAAAACCCGCCTCCGCGGGTTAAAGAGCGGGTGGTTGAAATTATTTCTTCAGTCCGCGGAGGCGGACATCGTTTGTATAGGAGCGGTTTCAACCGCCGTCCGACAATCTTTGTTTGTATAGATGGGGTTTCAAACCCTACGTCGGCTCTGGTTGACTCATGCTTCCATTAATATTAACCTAATTGGCTCCAAATGAACATACCAGGGAAAAGAATTGTCCTTGATAGCCCGCCACTTTTCCTTGAAAACTTCAGCTTGCAAGTGATAATCTTGGGGATTATTGGGAGGCGAGTGCAATTTGAGATATAATGTCACCCGGTGAGGAGTTTCCACAGTTGAGGCGATCCAACAAGCAAATGTATTTTCCCGATCGCACCCGTTAACAAAACTGATTTGATGAGCTCGAATTCCGACAGAAACTAAAGATTTGGGGATTGGTTCGACGACAGTTAGATTGCAGCCCCAGTCGATCGCATCTACGACAGTTTCAGCAACCGGTTTAGCCGCACAGAAATTCTTACAGCCAGTCAACTGCGCGACGGTGAAGTTGCGCGGGCGATCGAAAATGTTCTGTTTGGTATCAAAGGCGATCGCCCTTCCCTCAGCCAACACCAACAGATTTTTGCACACCCGGTAAACTTCCTCTAAATTGTGGCTGACAAACAAAGTAATTCCCCGATAATTAGCCAAAACCTGCATTAACTCCCGTTCCAGTTGACTCCGCAAGTGCGTATCCAAAGCCGAAAACGGTTCATCTAACAGCAGTAAATCGGGAGAAGGGGCGATCGCCCTCGCCAATGCCACCCGCTGCTGCTGGCCCCCAGAAAGTTCGTGAGGATAGCGGTTTTCCATTCCCAACATTTGCACCGAAACAAGCTGTTCTTTTACCCGAATTTTTTGCTCGCTTTTAGATAAATGCTGCAAACCAAAAGCAATATTTTGAGCCACATTCAAGTGAGGAAACAAAGCATAGTTTTGAAACAAAAAACCAATACGGCGGTCTTTAGAAGGTAAATTAATGCCCTCAGCCGAGTCAAATAAAACCTTACCGTTAACTGCAATTTTACCGCTGCTGGGAGTGTCCAAACCCGCGATGCAGCGCAGAGTCATGCTTTTGCCAGAACCCGACGCGCCCAAAATTCCCAAAACTTCCGGGCCGATATCAAAACCGACCTCCAAGGCAAAGCCAGAAAGAGGTTTAAAAATATTTAAAAATAGTCCGCCTTCTAGTTGTTTATTTGGGGATTTTATGGTAATATTTGAAGAAAATTTAGCGAAATTAGATTGCCGTTGATAGTTAGGATTTGGCTTGGAAGAAATCCTTGGTAAATAAGTCCAGTAATTAACCAAAGTTAACACACTCAAAGCAAGACTGAGAATAATCAAAACCCAAATAGCAGCTTGCCTCATATCCCCAGCTTCCACAGCAAAATAAATTGCCATCGGGATAGTTTGAGTTTGTCCGGGAATATTCCCAGCTAACATCAGCGTCGCGCCGAATTCACCCAAAGCGCGGGCAAATGCGAGAATAGTTCCTGCTATAATTCCCGGCCACGCTAGCGGCAACATAATCCGCCAAAAAACCGTCCCTTCCGAAGCGCCCAAAGTGCGGGCTGCATTGAGAAGATTGGTATCAATTTGCTCAAAAGCCCCCAAAGCAGTTTTGTACATCAGGGGAAATGATACGACTGTGGCAGTAATTACGGCGGCTTGCCAAGTAAAAATTATAGTTAAATCAAATTTTAGGAGAAATTGACCGATCGCGCCATTTCTGCCAAACAGCAGCAGCAGCAAAAATCCGACTACCGTGGGCGGCAAAACCAAAGGAGAGATGAAAATGCCTTCAATCAAGGCTTTACCTGGGATGCGAGTTGAAAGCATCCACCGGGCGGCAGCTATTCCGAGAAAGAAGGTAAAGAATGTGGCGATGGCTGATGATTTTAGGGATATCCATAATGGAGATATGTCAAATTCCATATTTTGGATGAACTATCGCAGTTTTGGATGATTTTTTTGAACCGCAGAGGGCGCAGAGAACACAGAGGAAGAGAAGGAAGAGAAGAAAGTTTTTTGAATTGCTACAAGTTTTACGAATAATTAACGAGCTGTACCGAATCCGTATTTCTGAAATACTATTTTAGCCCGATCGCCCGCCAAAAACTCAACAAAGGCTTTGGCTGCGGCGGGATTGCGGCTGTTTTTGATAACTGCTAGCGGATAAACAATGGGCGAGTGCAAGTTTTCGGCAGCCGTTAGTCGCAGAGTTACCTTGTCCGATGATTTGGCATCTGTGGTGTAGACTATACCGGCGTCAACGTTACCGCTTTCGACAAATGTCAGGACTTGGCGGACGTTATTTCCCAGCACTAATTTTGGTTGCAGTTGCGACCATAATCCCAGCTTAGTTAGCATTTCTTGGGCGTATTGTCCTGCCGGTACGCTTTTCGGTTCGCCGATCGCAATTTTCTTGATTTTTGCCTCTGTCAACTGTTTAAAATCGCTCAAAGCATCGCCATTTTTAGGAACAATCAAAACCAGGCGATTTGTCAGCAAATTGCGGCGCGTCTCATTCAGCAGCAAATTAGCTTTCTGCAAACCATCCATTTGTTTAGTCGCGGCGCTGAAAAATACATCTACTGGAGCTCCTTGCTGAATTTGCTGCTCTAGTGCGCCGGAAGCACCAAAATTATAACTAATAGTAGTATTGGGATTGCTGCTTTGATATACTGTTTTGATTTCTGTTAAGGCTGGTGAGAGACTGATGGCGGCGGATACAGTTAAAGACGTGCGCTGCTGTGCTGTGGCTGGGGAAACATTCTGAAATAAGTTCCAACTAATCAGCAGTACCAGCGTCGCGACGGCTGCGATAATCAAGTTGAGAATGCGTTTTCTTTTTAGGTTCATGGGAAATAGAAGTTTATGGGAAATAGAATAGCGGGCGGTTGAAACCGCGCCTATACAGACAAAACCCGGATGGTGCGCGGGTTGAAGAGTAGACAGTTAAAATACGTTATTTTCTTCAGTCCACGGAGGTGGACATTGTTTGTGTAGACGCGGTTTCAACCGCCGTCTTATCTATTCTCGCCATTTGACAGAACAACCGATCGCCTCTGTAGTAGAAGGTTCTACTGGTTCGTCTTTGAGCAATTGGTCGATCGCACTTCGCAGATAAGAAATCTGCACCCCTGCTGCATCGTCCGCGTTATCGTCAATTAAACCTTTATAGCGCAATCTGCCATCTTGGTCTAACAAAAAAACCTCCGGCGTTTTAGAAGCCCCAAAACTTTCAGCCACATCTTGAGCAACATCTCGAATGTACGGGAAGTTGAGTTGATTGTTGGCTGCAAAAGTTTTCATATTCTCAAAACTCTCATCGGGATGCTGATTGGCATCATTAGCATTAATCCCGATTAACGTAACATTTCGATCTTGAAAATCTGCTTGAAGTTGTTTCAGGCGATCGAGATACAACTGCACAGAATGAGACTGATTACACATAAATATCACCGCTATCGCCCGATATTTTTCTAAATATCGAGATAAATGGTGAACTTCGTCGTCAACTCCCGGTAGTTCAAAATCGGGAGCGTAGCTGTTAATGGGAGTACCAGTTGTTTCGATTAGTAAATTCATTTTTTCAGGAGGTGAGGAGCAGTATTTGCCAGCATGAAAGATGAAAGTCTCAGGGCGAATAAAATAGGCTGTTTTTGGGCTTTGCTTTAATTCTAGCCTTGCCAACAGCCTATTTTTGCAAGTAAGCGATTTATTCCTCGTCTTGCTTTAGCCAACCTTTCGCTAGAGCTTGATATCCAATCATTTTGTATGTTAATTTGGCTGCGGTAAATTCTGAGACGACAGAATCTACAAGAGGTGCTAATTCCATAATGTCACAGCCGATTACTTCGTGGGACTCGAAGACGCGGCGCAAAAATCCCGTGAGAGAATACCAATTTAACCCGCCTGGTTCTGGTGTGCCAACCCCTGGAATTAATGTCGGATCGATGCCGTCTAGGTCGATCGTCAAAAATACTCGTTTGGTTGTTATGCTGGCAATGGCGCGATCGGCCCAATCCGGTTCATTAGCAATTTCCCTAGCTCGAATCACGTTTAGCTGTTTTGCTTTAATCAAGTCGGCTTCTTCCTTGCAAATAGCGCGAATCCCGATTTGCAGTGTCGGTAAGCCCATATCAACAACCCGCCGCATCACACAGGCGTGGTTGTGGATCGAGCCTTCGTATTCGTGGCGCAAGTCGCCGTGGGCGTCGATTTGCACGACTGTAAACGGTTCATCCGGGTAGCCTTGGCGGTAGCCTTCGACAATGCCGGCGGTGATGCTGTGCTCGCCTCCGAGGGAAATTACAAATTTATTTTCGGTAATTAGCTGGTGTACGGTTTGTTGCGTGACTTCCAGCATTTCTAGGGATGATACTGGTTGCTGGTTGCGGGTATCGGCGATCGGCATTGCGGTATAAATGCCAACATCGTAGCAAACTTCGGAATCTAGTTCTTCGTCGTAGCACTCAAGTTGGTGTGAAGCTTCTAGCAGTTTGGCGGGCCCGTTTTCGCACCCCCGGCGGTAGGTGGTGGTTGCTTCGTAGGGAATTGGCAAGATTACTACTTTGGCTGTGTCGTAGTCTGGTACAATTTCTGATCCCAGAAACGGTACGACAGCAGTGGAAATGATCGGTGGCATAGGGGAAATTTCAATAAGGCAAAAAATTCAGCATCTTTAATGGTGGCATAGTATCGGCTCGTAGTGCAAAAAGAAGGAAGAGGGAAGAAGGAAGAGGGAAGAGGATTTAACCGCAGAGGGCGCAGAGGACGCCGAGGGAAGAGGGAAGAGGGTTTGGGATTTATGTCCTAGCGGTTGCCTCGAATTGCGATACGGTTTGTAGTAAGGACTTCAGTCCTTCTTACTCTTAAATTTTCACTTTTATGACATCTTCTACTCCCGCTATGTCAACACTTGCAGCACCTCAAACCTGGATGTGGAAAGGTTTTCCGATTTGTTACCAGGCTGCGGGAACCGAGGGCCCTGCGGTGGTGTTTGTCCACGGTTTCGGCGCGTCTTGGGGCCACTGGCGCAAGAATTTGCCTGTTTTGGCTGCTAGTTGTCGCTGTTACGCGATCGATCTTATCGGTTTTGGCGGTTCTGCTAAGCCTGCGCCTAAGCTTGAGATTGACTATACTTTTGAAACTTGGGGAGAGTTAATTGCTGATTTTTGTCGGGAAGTTGCGGGCGGGCCGGCTTTTTTGGTGGGAAATTCGATCGGCTGTGTAGCAATTATGCAAGCGGCTGTGGATTTTCCCGACATTGCTTCTGGTGTAATTTTACTCAATTGTTCCCTGCGCTTGTTGCACGATCGCAAACGCGCCGAATTGCCTTGGTATCGCAGTTTTGGAACTCCTACAGCACAAAAAGTTTTAAATGTCAAGTGGATAAGTCAATTATTTTTCAAACAATTAGCAACGCCAAAAACAGTAAAAAAAGTGCTTTTGCAAGCCTATCACCAGCCGGAAGCTGTCAGCGACGAACTTGTAGAAATCTTGTTAAAACCAGCGCGAGACAGTGGCGCAGTGGATGTATTTGTGGCATTTATCAGCTATTCTCAAGGCCCGTTACCGGAGGATTTGCTGCCGCGTTTGAAGTGTCCTGCTTTGATTGTGTGGGGCGCAAATGACCCTTGGGAGCCGATCGCCCTGGGGCAAGAATTGGCAAAATTTCCGGCTGTAGAAAAGTTTATTACGCTGGAGGGAGTAGGCCATTGTCCCCAGGATGAAGCGCCGGAATTGGTCAATCCTATTTTACTCGATTGGATTGCAGACAAGACGAAGACGGCGGTTGAAACCGCCCGGTCTTCTTGATATTCAACCCGCGGAGGCGGGTTTTGTTTGTGTAGAAGCGGTTTCAACCGCCCGGTCTTCTATTTCTTAAACAAACAAGAAACTATCTGGGGTAAAGCCCCCTTGAATTACAGCAATTTGGTCAGAAGTACCAGTCAAATTTATCGAATTACCAACAATACTGTAATCCGAAAGCTGTCCGTGTAACTGAATGCGATCGATTCCCTGTTGGAAATCCTGAATCTGTGCAAATCCTGTGCCTTTGTAGTAGCTAGTTGCGGAATCACCTAGCACAAAAACATCTCTACCCCTACCACCAATCAGTAAATCCGTTTCATTACTCCCTGGTGTCGCACTCAATGGATTGACTCCAATCAGCGTATCATTGCCACGCCCACCCGAAAGTGTATCGTTACCAGCTCCTCCTACTAAAGAATTGTCCAGGTTATTGCCAGTAATCACATCTACATTGGGCGTGCCCGTGACATTCGCGAAATTCTCTGCGGTAAAATTCAGAGTGCCAATACCAGGTATATTGTTAACCGCCACACTATTCGTTGATAAATTCACGTTAATAGAAGCCGCGCCGGTACCAGTGGAAGCATCAATCGTATTAAGCTGTCCCAAAGGAGCAATAATTTGTTCGATATTTTGCAGGGTATCTGTACCGTCTGTGCCTTTGCTGATAATTCCTTGAGCCTTGAGAGTGATGGCGTTACCTAGGCCGAGATAGCTAACAGTATCCGTGCCTGTTCCTCCATTAATCGCATCGTTGCCGCTACTACCGAGGACGAAGTTATCTAAACTATCTCCTGTAATGTTGTCGTTTCCTGCTGTGGTGCTGATACTATTAGCTGGTGGAGCGGGTGGAGTTGGGTTTTGTGGAGGTAAAGCAGAATTGGTAAGTTGTGCACCTTGGTTTGGAGGTGGAGGATTGCCCATTCCACCTTGGTTTGGAGGTGGAGGATTGCCCATTGCGCCTTGGTTCTGACCAGGAGGATTGCCCATTCCACCTTGGTTTGGAGGAGGAGGATTGCCCATTGCACCTTGGTTTTGAGAAGGAGGATTGCCCATTGCGCCTTGGTTTTGAGGAGGAGGATTGCCAGGTGCAGTGATTGAATTTGGATTAGGGAATAGTGGTGGCATGGTGTAATTAACTCGATAATTTTTATATGTTTGAAGCAGTTGTCAGGCTAAGGAAATGAATTCTCGCTTGCCTTTAAGTTGGTCACTACAATCATTAAGCTGGTTCAACATGACATTTATCCACGTGCTAGGATTACAGTTTTGTAATGTTGAAAAATTAGCGTTTTTCTGAATTCTCAGGTATATTGCGATCGCCCGATGGACGCGGTGGAATACCCAAAATTTTGATTAACTCTGCTTCGGTGACTCCCAACTTTTTCGCTGCACCGGGAATATCTAAACGAGGAGGGGGCGGTGGGCTGGGCGGGCGATTATTGTCACTCGGCGATTCTGGCGGTTTGGCTGGTAGCCCCAAAGCTTCGATTAACTCGGCTTCGGTGATGCCTAATTGTTTGGCCGCAGCGGCAAAATCTATACGGGGCGGATGTCTGCGCTGTCGATCGGGCGCGGGTTGGCTTTGGGCTAGCGGGATGTTAAAACTGACTGTAGTTCGATCGCCCAAAGTGAAGCTGCTAAATCCCAGCAGCAAGGCTGTAGCAGGTAATGCGAGTAATGCAGGATTTTTCATGGTAGTGATTGCCGCAAAAAAGTTGATAGCAGCATCAAACTACCCAAACATGACCGGGAACTCTGCTGCTTGATTACAATTTTGTAATTTAATTAAATAAACAATCACTGTATAATCACAACGCATCGGTGAATTTATGAATATTCTCTACGTTGAAGATGAAGAAAAAATCGCTAATTTTGTTTGTATCGGCTTGAAAGAACAAGGCTTTGTGGTGGATTATTGCGATAACGGCAACGACGGCTATGAGCGGGCGATGGATAATCAATATGATGCGATCGTACTTGATATTGTTTTGCCGGGAAAAGACGGATTATCTATCCTCAAACTTCTGCGAAAAGCGGGGCGCAATGTACCTGTGATTTTATTGACGGCTCGCAATGAATTAGACGATCGCATTGAAGGCTTACATCTCGGTGCTGATGACTATTTAGCTAAACCATTTTTTGTAGAGGAGTTAGTTGCTCGCATTCATGCTGTAGTGCGACGTGCTTCCGGCGATGGGCAAAATATTCTGAGTGTTGGCCCGGTTAAGCTCGATCGCATTCTCCGAGAAGTTACCTGCGATCGACATAAAGTCGAACTGACAACCCGCGAGTTTAATCTGTTGGAATATCTAATGCGATCGCCCGGTAGGGTGCTCACCCGCACTCAAATCCTCGAACATATCTGGGGCTATGATTTTAATCCGAATACGAATGTAGTAGATGTCTGTATTCAACGCATTCGCAAGAAAATTGAACCGATTGGTGGTGTGGGATGGGTTGAGAGTGTGCGCGGCGTTGGCTATCGGTTTCGCAAACCAGATTCAACATCATGAAACTACAATCTTTTCGCTTTCGGATTACTCTATTCTGTGCTGTTCTGGGAAGTGTTGCTCTGATTGGCTTTAGTATTGTTTCGTGGTGGTTGATTTACGAGGCTAAGGTCAAACGTCTTGATGCTGAAATCAAAAATCAGTTAATCCAAGCTACCCGCCCGCAATCGACTCAATGGGATAATTATGCTGCTTCTTTGCCATTAGTTTTGGGGATGAATGGGAAAGCAAATGTGGCTTTGTTGGTGAATGATCGAGATGGTAATTTACTCTACAAATCGACCCAATGGCAAGATGAAATTGATGCCAATTCACTATGGCGAGCGCTACCCCAACCGCCTCCCGATCCTGTGAGAATGCCTTTTGAGTTAGAACCTCCCCCTCCACCGAATTTACTAGATCCACCACCACGCGATCGACCAGAATCATTTCCACCGAGAGAAAGAAGACCCCCACGCGATCGACCAGAATCATTTCCACCGAGAGAAAGAAGACCCCCACGCGATCGACCCCCTGAATTCGATCGGCCTGATTTTCCTCGAGTTTTTCAGACTCAACTAGCAACAATGCGTACTAACAGGAAGATTTGGCGCGTCGGCGCGGTTCATTCTCCTCAGACTCAAATAGCAATCGCCGTTAGTTTAAAAGGAATCGCTCTAGAAATGGCATCGATTTCTAATGTCTTTCTCATATCAATTCCCATAGTGCTTTTACTCGTAGCCGGTGGAGCATGGGTGATATCGCGGAGTATTCTGTATCCAATTGGGCGACTTACTACAGCAATTCGTAATGTCACTGTACAGGGGCTAGACGATCGCGTGCCCCTTGGTTCAACAGATATAGAGTTTATTGAATTAATTTTTGTGTTCAATAAAATGTTAGAACGTCTGGAGCGAAGTTTTAAACAAGCTTCTCGTTTTAGTGGAGATGCGGCTCACGAATTAAAGACTCCGCTGGCAATTTTGCAAGGACAATTAGAACTGGCTTTGCATCAAGTAGAATCTGGTTCCCAGGTGCAGCAAACCCTGAGTAATTTATTGGATGAAGTGCGCCGATTGAGTGAAATTACCCGCAAACTTCTTTTACTTTCTCTAGCCGATGCCGGACGTATGGGTTTACATTTGGTTGAGGTGAATTTGTCGGCTTTGCTATCGGAAATTGCTGAAGATATGGAACTGCTAGCACCACATTTAGATGTGGAAATGGAAATTGCTCCCAAGTTATTGATACAGGGCGATCGCGATTTGCTGGTGCAGGTTTTGCAAAATCTAGTTGGGAATGCGATTAAATATAATTTACCCAAGGGTTGGCTCCGATTACAAGCCGAGTGTCAGGAAAAAACAGTAATTGTGAAAATTGTCAATAGTTCTCAAGATATTTCTTTTGGCGAGCGCGATCGCATTTTTGAGCGTTTCCATCGCGGCGACTCCACTCAGATCCAAAAAATAGAAGGATCGGGATTGGGATTAAGCCTAGCAAGGGAAATTGCACGGGCCCACGGCGGCGATATTCAACTAGAAGCTGCCATACTTGGTCAAACAGGGTTTATACTGAGCTTACCTCTGTGAGTTATTAACAAAACTTGAAAATTTTTAAGTCCCAACAAAGCTTAAACTTGCGATTTGGGCCAGTTGACTTGCACGCTTTAACAAATCTCAAGAGAGAATGAACTATAAACAAGATTGAAAAAGTCGCTTTCCCATCAGGAAATTATCTGCGTTGCATCTGCGTTGCTCTGCGCTTTTCCACAAGTTTATTGATTTTATTTTATAAACAAATCTTTTAGATATGGACAACTTGAGCATCGATACTAAAACCCGCGCCGTCAAGCTGGGTTCAGAGTGCATAGACTTAAACAAAGAAGAATATATCGTGCTGCTGCTGTTGAGCAAACACTACGGCAAATATGTCGAACCGGCAGCTATTTTTAATGTGCTGTATAAACGTCCCCCAACAGGTGACGAAGAGCAAATAATAGTCGATCGCATTTGTGAACTCAGGAGAAAGTTAAAAGACAACGGCGATACATCGACACTAATTCATACTGAACCAAATGGGAGCGGCAAATATGGAATTTTAGCAGTAGAAAGCCCGGTGCAAATCAACGGCGAGATTTTGCAGCCCCCGGAACCAAACCCAGAATTTGAGACACTTTTAAACAATCGCTACC
This sequence comes from Microcoleus sp. A6-C6, assembly GCF_036705955.1. NCBI lineage: Bacteria > Bacillati > Cyanobacteriota > Cyanophyceae > Oscillatoriales > Microcoleaceae > Microcoleus > Microcoleus sp. A6-C6. The sequence continues at coordinate 127,732 of NZ_JAUBVR010000002.1, forward strand.
GGGTAATTGATAAGCTGGGAGAAGGAGGTTTTGGGTTAACATTGTTGGCCGAAGACACGCAAATGCCTTCGCACCGATGTTGCGTGATTAAGCAGCTTAAACCCCAGATTGATAATCCTGACATTGACCAAAGCGTTCGAGAGCGTTTTTCTCAAGAGGCTGCTGTTTTGGAAAAGTTGGGTGAAGGACATTCTCAAATTCCCAAACTTTACGGTCACTTTGAGGAAAACGGTTTATTTTTCTTAGCCCTAGAATGGATAGACGGGGAAACGCTCAACAACCGAGTAAAAGTTACTGGTAAAATGAGCGAGGAACAAGTCAAGGAAATTCTCACAAGTCTGCTGGCTGTTTTGGATTACATACATGGAAAACAGATTATTCACCGAGATGTGAAACCGCAAAATATTCTTTTACGCAATTCTGATAATCGACCTGTGCTGATAGATTTTGGCGTAGTTAAGGAAACAATTAATCAATCGGTAACAACTGGGAAAAATGATGTAACTATCTCCATTGGAACGCCGCAATTTATGTCTCCGGAACAAGCCGCAGGCAGGCCAGAATATTCTAGCGATTTGTACAGTTTGGGATTGACTGCAATTTATTTGCTGACTGGAAAGTGGCCGCAGGATTTAGAAGTTGACCCCCAAACTAGGGAGATGCTGTGGCAGAATCACGCATCAAAGGTGAATATGAGATTTGCGGCGGTTCTGGATAAGGCGATTAGGTTTCACCCGCGAACTCGGTTCGCTACTGCTCAGCAAATGTTAGCTGCTTTGGATGAGCCGACAGCGGCTACTTTGGCGAGCAGTCACCAGCAGGCTAATTATCAAAAATATAGCAAAAAAAGCTGGATTTTTGATATACTTTTGATAGTTTTAATTGCTTTAGGCGGAGGTGTTTTTGTCTTCAAAAATGAGTTAACAAGTATCCTCAAAGATGCTGTATATTTGGCTCATAGCAGACTGAATCCTAGCGTTCCTCAAGTGCCTAATTTGCCGGTAGTTGCATCGAAAAATGCCCAGACTTCCTCGCCTGTAGATGTCAGCAGTTACATCAGTGCGGGCGATCGCATTTTGTTCGCTAGCACCAATACTCCTGACAAGCTAGCAGCAGTTCGCGCGATCGCCACCAAAGACTTCAAAACGGCGGTAAACAAGCTAGAAGCGGCTTTAAAAGTCGATCGCACTGACCCGGAAACTTTGATTTATCTCAATAACGCTCGACTCGGCACTGCGGAAGCTCTGAAAATTGCCGCAGTAGTTCCGATTAGCGACAATCTCAGCGCGGCGGCGGAAATCTTGCGTGGGATAGCTCAAGCTCAAGACGAAGCAATTAAGGCGGGAGTGCCTTTAAAGGTGGTAATTGCTGATGATGGTAACGATCAAAATCGGGCGCAAGCTATTGCGAACAGTCTGATTGCAGATAGCAGTATTTTAGCGGTTGTCGGTCACGGAACCAGCAAAACCTCGATCGCAGTTGCTCCAATTTACAGTCAAAATCAAATGGTGGTGATCGCACCTACGAGCACGAGCATTGAATTAGCAACGGTTCCGAAGCGTCCTGACGGCGTGAACTATTTCTTTCGGACGATTCCCAGCGACCAATTTACAGGTACGGCTTTAGCTCGCTATATGTTAAATAATATGAAAAAAAGCACGGCTGCGGTTTTTTACAATTCCAAAAGTTCTTATAGCAAGTCGTTACAAACAGCTTTTTCTACTACTTTGATTTTGGAAGGCGGTCAAGTTGTTAAGGAAGTAGATTTGTCCGAGCCAAATTCTACGGCGCATCTGGATGGGATGGCAGCAGATGTGTTAGTATTGCTGCCAGATTCAGATACTGTAAATTCTGCTCTAAAAATTGCTCGAAATAATCAAAAAGGTTTGCCAATTATTGGCGGCGATGCTCTCTACAATACGGATTTATTGAAACAAGGTGGAGCAGCTTTGAACGGGGCGATAATTTCTGTCCCTTGGCATTTTGCTGATAGTAAAAGTCAAAATTTTGTAGAATTAGCTAGAGATTTGTGGGGAATTGATGTTAACTGGCGGACGGCGATGAGTTACGATGCGGTGCAGGTGTTGCGGATGGGAAGGTCGATCGGGAAAATTGCTCCTTCTAGCGGTCAAGCAGGGCGGGTGATGTTGGCTAAAACCTTGGCTGGTGCGGATTTTAAGGTTAGCGGCGCGACTGGGGACATTAGATTTTTGTCGAGTGGCGATCGTAACAGCAATGTAGTTCTTTTGCAAATTTTACCCGATACTCAATCCGGTGCAGGTTACGATTTTGCGCCAGTCGGTCGATGATATTGCCCAAGCTATGATTAAGTTGATTTTTGAGTCGGATTATCGATCGCAATTACCGCAGCTCAAAGTACCGACACCGATTCTCCAGGCGAAGCATCACCAAGGCGTACCTGTGGAAGCCCGTCCCGAATATGCAATTTAAATGCTCAACAGCTTACTGTGGTAAGGACGGAACATTTAAAGGTCAGTCGCTGCATTAAGAATCCTCATACCTCGATAGTTGGGGAGTGTCAAACAAAGTTAGCCGGATCTTGATCCCGCCGGTGCTTCACGGGAATAGGTTCGCCTTGGCCGTCACCCACGATGGCCGCAGTTTCCTCTAAGCTTTCCCTCAGCCGCTTGGCCGCGTAAATTGACATATCTCTGGGTACATTTACCCGATCGCGCAAATACCGCAAAGCCGTATCAGAACCAGCCGGCGGCGTACAAACTTCGCTAGTCATCATCAAAGTTAAAGCACAACGCAGCGCTTCGTCGAACAAATTGTCGTCAGCAGGGTTGACTCGAATGATGTTTTGGCGATGCTTGATGACGCGGTGGAGTGCTTCAGCGCGGGAAGTTTCCGGTTCTGGATACATCACATCTGGTAGTCCGGCCCAAGGGCCATTATCCACGCGGGCTTTGTTGAGTAGCATCTGGGGTTCGCCGTTTTCCCAGCAGCCGCCCATCTGAGGCGGTAAATCATGGACGTGGGTGTGGAAGTCGCTCTGAGTGCCGCGATAGGTGGGGCGACTTTCCATCGCTGCAAACCAGTCAGCAAATCGCGGGTTTTCTTCCCGCAGGGAGTATCCTTTGTAGTAGTAAAGACTGGCATTCATCCGTTCGACGTAGGGCGTAAAAATTACATCGACTGTGCCAAATTCATCCAGGAAATAAGGGCCGGGCGTGCGCGAGAGTGCTGCTTCCACTTGGGCGACAACGCTGGTAAATTGGTTGCGGTTGCGCTGGTCTGCTCCGCCTGAACTGACGCGGCACAGCCAAGTGCACCAAGCACTAAACAGCATTCGCTCTAGCTGTCGCAGGGGAAGGACTTGGGGGTTTTCCATGCCCAAACCCAAGGGACCGAAGGCTTGTTCTAGGGCGATTAGGATATCATCGCTTTCGGTAATAATGTGGCCGTCTAGCTCGATCGCGGGTAACATTCCCGATCGCACTTTGCGCTTGTACCAGTTCTCTTTTTCCCCATAGCAGAACATGGTAACTTTGTCAATGCGATAGGGGATTTGTTTTTCTTCCAACCACAGCCAGATTTTTTGGCAATAGGGACACCAGGCATGATTGTCGCGGTACAGTGTGACTCTCACGTCGGATTCGGGCTGTCCGAAGAGGCGCAAGCGGGCTTGAGAGTTCGTTGGCCCGTTGACGGTATCTACTTGAAAGTCTGTGAGTGTTTCTAGTTCTGTCCAGCTTAGGGGGGCGATCGTGGCGGTGGATGTCATAGGTGATACTATTTTAGATTTTAGATTTTAGATTTTAGATTTTAGATTGGGGATTAACTGGTTTAACTGGTTCCAAGGCTCTGCCTTGGAATCCATATCAGCGAGGCTCTGCCTCGGCTGGAAAAAAGGAGGCAGAGCAGACCGATCTGCGTTACCAAGCACAGCCTAGTAACGAGTAGAAATATTGGTGCGATATTCGGAAGTGTGTGATTGATGCTGTTGAAACATATTACATCTTGCTCAGCTAAAAAATGCTCTGAGGACTTCAGTCCTCACGACGAACCTAACTAGAATTAGGGCGATGTATCGGGCAATGGTGGGGCGTCTTGAATTGCAGTAAGTGCTGCTTTAATTTGGGGAGTGGCCAGGAAGCTTTGGGTGGCTGCGATTAGGCGATCGCCCCAGAGGTTTTCTTTGAGAAAAGTTACTGTGGTATAGCGTCTGTCCAATTTCAGGGCGGCCTCTCCCAGGGCTAAACCTTTTTCTTTGTCGCCTTTGGTGTAGAGTGCTACTGCTAGAGCTAGCATTGGTTCTGCTGCTTTGTCGTCGATCGCGATCGCTTCTTGCCAGCGACGAATGGCGCCATCGACATCTCCCATTTCGTATTTGACTAATCCGATATTGTTGATAGCGGGCCAGAGTTTTTTTTCTAAAGCAAAGGCTTTTTCATATTGGGCGATCGCCTGATCGAACCGCTTCAGCTTGTAAAAAGCATTGCCCAAATCAAATAATGCGCCCGGAGTCTCTGGCTTTATTTTCAACCCTGCTTGCAAATATTCGGCTGCTTTCTCATAATTTGCTTGCCGAAAGTAAGCTTCTCCCAAGACAAATTTAATTGAGGCATTTTCTGGCGCCAGAGATTGAGCTTGCCCCAAAGCTTCAATGCCTTTGTCAAACTGCTCGATTTGAAGGTACAAGCTGCCTAACAAAGTCCAAGTTTGAGCATTCTTGGGGGCTAACTGCGTCGCAAGTTCGGCACTGGGGACGGCGAGTTGGTACTGCTGGAGTCTGGCTAGCTGGACGGCTCGTTCTGCAAGGCTCAAGGCTGTCTGTTCGAGCCCGGCCGAGTCGATTTGCAGGGTGTAAGGCAGAAGTGCCTGTGCCACAACAGGCTTGGGCATTGTCCACAAACCGAGTGCGAACACCAGAGATATTAAAGGAATGCGATTAGGCACTGTACAGCCCCAGAAAAAAGTATAATGGTTTCTCGATCGCCTATAATAACTCATTTTTTTGATTTTTGATATTGCTTCTTGACTCGCAACGCTTCCTACTTTTGATTTTAATAGTCCCAAAATTCTGTTGCACACTCAAGAATAATAGTTTTGATTCACTACTTTTTAGCGGACTAAAGTCTTCACTACGAACCGGATAAATTCTTCTATTTTAGGAACTTGAGTGAGTTAATAAAGTCTGTTGAATTTTGTCCAACAATTGTGCTGCTGACAAGGAAGAAGGTAAAATTTTGGCAGATACTTCTTGCAACAAAAAGTCGATCGCCTCAGATTCCAAATTTACAGTAGACCGATCGTCCCAGACTAAAATTGGCAGTTTTACTGCCATTTGCCGCAGGTTCGATAGCGCCTGCAACATAGCGGGGGATTCTGAGGGGGCGTCTCGCAAGCACAGCAACACTAAGTCAACGCTTTGATATTGCAACTGCTGCAAAACTTCTGTCCAGCAGGGAGCGATCGCCCCTCGAAATCCTGCGGTTTGGATGTACTGAATCAAAGCTTGAAAGTTGGGAGTAGAAAACTTGGAATGGGGTATGGGAATCTCGGCTTTTGTCGATCGATCGCCATTTTCCAATTCGGCCGTCGGGTTCCCCCCAGCCACGCGGTGCAAGTCCGGTAAAGTCGAAATGTCAGCAAATAAAATGCTGGGCTTCCAACTCATGCCCGCAGCTACTTGAATCACTTGCCACAACGCAGAAGCTACCAACCCCGTGCCATCGGGACTACTGGCTGCCAAACAGGGAAATACCGACAATCCTTTGACTTGATTTGCCAGTTGCGTAGTTGCGGGGTCTAAAGTCACCAAGGGGAGAGAACCCAAAGTTCGAGACCGACTTAACTGTTCGATAAAAGCTAAGGGGTTTTGCAGTTGACTTGTACTGTCCAAGACGATCGCATCAGGCCGCCAAATTCGCGCTACGAGTTCTGCTTGGCCGAGGTCGTCTGCTTCCAAAACGCGGCAGTAAGTGGGGTTTAGCAGTAAAGCAGAACCTTGAGAGGAACTGTTTTGCGGGCTGATCCACAACACAGTTAAAGAACTCCTCACCTTCTGGGTACTGGCATCGGGGTGGCCGATCGAGTCTAGTAAGCGCCGCAAAGCGAATTCTTCCACTGGCAAGCTCAAAAAGCCTTCGGCGCGGTTAACAGAAGCCCGTTCTTTTTCCCCTCTGGTGGCTGTGACGATCGCCGGAATCGATCGGGTATCTGGATCGCTCTTGAGCAGCGTCAGCACGTCCCAGCCGGACAGCAGCGGCAGCAACGGGTTGAGAAAAATCGCTTCGGGACTGAACCTGCGCGCTTTTTCCAGCGCTTCGGTGCCGGAACGGGCGACTATTACTTGGTAGCCCAAACCGGAGAGGACGTTGGTTAAATCTTCGATATATTTGGGAACTGCTTCGACTATTAATACTAAACGAGAGCGAGAATTGGCGATCGGAGTTTGATATTTTGGTTGTAAAAATTCTCCCTCGGTGGCTGTACCTGCTGGGGATTCTTCCCCGCTATTTCCCGGAGGATTTGGCGGCAGCAACAAGGTAAATTCAGAGCCTTGGTTTTCTGAGGAAATAAACGAAACGTCTCCGCCGTGGAGACGGGCGAGCCGTTGAGTCAGTACCAATCCCAGTCCGGTTCCTTGAAAGCGCCTGGTAAGCGGGCTTTCAAGTTGTTGGAATTTCTGAAAGATCAGGTGTTGTTTGTCGGCAGGAATGCCGATGCCTGTGTCCCAAACGGTGAATGCGAGCCAGCCTTCCCAAACATTTACTTTTAATCCGATTTTGCCACCAGCTTCGGTGAATTTTAGGGCGTTGGCAAGCAGATTGACGAGCATTTGCCGCAGTCGCAGTTCGTCGGCAATCAAATAGTTCAGTCCGGGTTCTATTTCGAGTGTAAATTCGATTTCTGTGCAGGGTTCTTCGGAAGCTGCGCCGTCGGTTTTGCTCGGCTGGGGAGTGGATTTTTCTTCTTGTTGCAGTTGTTTTGCTTGTTCAAAGGCTCTTTTGCAGGTGGCTGCTATTTCGACAGGTTCGAGAATTAGTTCTAGCTGCCCGGTTTCCATTCGGGTCAAATCTAAAATGTCGTTAACTATTGTCATCAAATGCCGCCCGCTTTTATGGATTAGTTTGGCGTAGCGTGTTTGGCGATCGTTTAGTTCTCCGATCAATTTATCTTTGAGTAGGCTTGACAAACCGAGAACGGCGGTGAGCGGGGTTTTGAGTTCGTGGCTGATGCAGGATAAAAATTCGTCTTTGAGTCGGTTGAGGTGGATTAAATCTGCGTTTTTGGCGGCTAGTTCTTTGGCAACTAACTGTTCTTCGGTGACATCTTGTCCCATGACTAAAATTAGGTTGTCCGACAGCGGTTGCTTGACAAATTGCCAGATCCGTTCTTGACCTTTTTGTACAGGACAATCACAAATATATGTGTCTGGTTTGCCGGCGGTGGGGCACCAAGCTGGAGCGGTTAACGTTGATGGGCAGGCGGCGGCGTACAGGGGTAGCGAGCAACTGGTGGCGGCTGTTGAATCACGCGCGGCGAAGCTATCCCGCAGTCCATCGCCCGATCGACCTACTCCTACTAAGCTCTTGCACTCTTGGGCGATCGCTTCTACCTGGGCGCTCGTGTATTCGGTTGTTAAATGGCTTGGTTTGTGGGGCGAGTGTTTGCCCAAATTTGCTGCTGGTTCTGGAACTGGTTCTGGGCCTGCTCCCAGCAAAATCCGCCACGCTGCGTTTTGACTGACTATCTGTCCGGTGGGGGTTTGCAATCTCAGGGGTAGGGGCAGTTTTTCGAGCAGTTGGACTAGGGAGTTGAGGTTTTCCGAGGGTTTCAATCCTGCTTCTAGAAAGCGCACTTGAGCACGGGCGGTGGCGATGGCTGCGGAAACGGGTATTAATTCGATTTCTTTGACTGCTGTTGGCTGCGCTGTCAGGCTGCTGTTTGCGGCGAATTGCAGCAGGCTTAGGCTGTCTAACAGTCCTAAAAATTGACCGCTGGCATCTGTCAAGCCGATCGGGATTTTCGAGAAACCGCCGACGGTTTGGCTACTTGCTGGGGTGTTAAGTTCCTCTGTTTGCAGGTACTGCCAGAATTCACTGATGCTCAGAGTGGCAGATACTATTCTGATCGGCTCGATCGCGATCAAGCTTTCTGACAAAGGTTGCTCCCAGTCGTTTGTGCGATCGAGTCCATCAGCCCAAAGGCTGTGCAGGTAAACTAATCCTAGCGGCTGTAGCTGTTCGTTGACTACTGCGACTCGATCGCAATTGCCCTCGCTGAAAATTGACCGCAGCGATCCTAGTGCCGCCGTGAGTCGGCACAGTGGCACTGGCTCGATAAAGTTCTTGAGGCTGGGACTGATGGTTGGCATAACAAACCTGAGAGTCTACTATCAATAGCAGTAATATTTTTGATACCCAATGTAGCTGCCGATTTTTGTATCTTATTTGTTTTATACCAGTTCGCTATCTCGCACGGGATCGGCACTTAAGCCTGCGAATTCTATGCCTGCAACTGATTTGAGGCGACTATCACTTATTTTAAGCCTTAAGCTTAATTGCAGAAATCAGGCTGAGGGATCATTGAGGCACGGAGAGATTAAACTTTGATGATCCCTCCGATCAAAGGTTGCTACCAATTTTGCTGTTAAGATTGGTTAAATCAATGTTGCAATAATTGTTAAAATATTAAGTGTTTTGTAAAGGAGATATCAACTCTGAGCGATCCAGCACTTTCAGCAAATGCCGGTGTTTCACCTACAGCTTTGCTTCCCCAACTGTCGATCGGTATTTTTGTCCATTCTGAGAAAATCGCAGGCTGTGCGATCGAGCTTTTGACGCGCGAACGTTATACTTTAACGCACATTAAATCGCCGGTGGAGTTTTTGGGATTCCTGAAGCACAATTACCATGTCGATTGTTTGGTTGTTGAGGTAGATGGAGATCTGCGCGAGTTCCTGAGCAAGCTGCAAGCACGATCGCTCTTTTTGCCTGCTGTGATTTTTTCGCCCCACCCCGGGGAAGATGGAAGGCTAGAAGCACCACCTTCGGATGGTTTTGAGGCCGCAGCCAGTAGATCCCAGAAGAGTCAAGACGAAAGTTGTGCTTTTTTTTATCACCCGGCTGAGGTGCAACTGGCGATCGATCGATCGACTGAAATAGCTGCAAGTATCGATCGGGCGATCGCCCAATTTCTCAAACTTTCAACTCCGGTTCCTGTCAATGACCAATCCGCAAGCATCGATGCCACGGCCCAATTGACTGCTCAAAGTTTGCTCAGCCGACAGCAGCGGCGGCTTGCGGAAAAATTACGGGAGCGATTAGGATACTTAGGCGTGTATTATAAAAGAAATTCCCAGGTTTTTTTGCGAAATCTGTCTGGGCCAGAAAAGCAAAAGTTTTTGGAGCAACTCAAATCAATTTATCGCGAAATCGTTTTGAATTATTTTTCTGAAGATACTGCGGTCAACAATCAAATCGATGAATTTGTGAATTTAGCTTTTTTTGCTGACGTTCCCGTGACTCAAGTTGTAGAAATTCACATGGGATTGATGGACGAATTTGCTAAACAGCTAAAATTAGAAGGGCGCAGCGAGGAAATATTGCTGGATTACCGATTGACTCTCATTGACGCGATCGCTCACCTGTGCGAGATGTATAGGCGATCCATTCCGAAAGAGCCATCTCAAGTTCAGTTGAAAGTTGAAAGTTGAAAGTTGAAAGTTGACAGCTTGCTCGAAGAGCGCAGTCGAAGGGATGAGGGCGACCTCTACCTGGAAGTCCCAGGATTGGAGTAATGAATAGTCTGATTTTAATTTCTCCCTACAATGGTTCCGGCTTTAAACCAATTCTTTCTGGAAGAAGGAAGAAGGAAGAAGGAAGAAGGAAGAAGGAAGAAGGAAGAATTTAACAAATAAGAAAGGAGAAGAGAGCCGGCAGCGCGATCGTGATGCTGAAATTATTATAAAATAACAAAGAACAGCGGATTTAAGACAAATAACAACTACAACTAATATCTGACAACTAATACTCAACATTATAAAAAGTTCATGAGTCCTCTGAAGAAAACCTACATTCTCAAGCTGTACGTTGCCGGGAATACTCCCAACTCAGTACGAGCTTTGAAAACCCTAAAAGACATCCTAGAACAAGAATTTCAAGGAGTCTACGCGCTGAAAGTCATCGACGTTCTCAAAAATCCTCAGCTAGCAGAAGAGGACAAAATTTTGGCAACCCCGACTCTAGCGAAAATCCTGCCACCGCCGGTGCGAAAAATTATTGGCGATTTGTCCGATCGCGAGAAAGTTCTGATAGGATTAGATTTGCTCTATGAAGAACTCCGCGAAGAAGACCTGAATTCATAAGACAATCAGGTGACAGTCATTAGTCCGCAGTCCGCAGTCATTAGTTATCGAGCAACAGCCCAAACTAAAAATTGAGTACAAAGACTCATGAGCTGCGGTTAATGAGTAACAACGAAATAATACTGAAAATTGACAAAAATCGAAATGAATGAAATTAGTCAAACACTGCAACCAGAAGGATTTGTAACGGCAGGAGTTGAAAAAATTCGCACGATGATTGAGGGTTTCGATGACATCAGTCACGGCGGAATGCCCATTGGCAGAACCACTCTAGTCAGCGGCACATCAGGAACGGGAAAAACTTTATTTGCCGTACAATTCATCTATAACGGAATCACCCATTTTGACGAACCTGGAGTGCTCGTAACTTTTGAAGAATCTCCCACAGATATTATTAAAAATGCTTGCAGTTTCGGTTGGGATTTGGCACGGTTAATAGACGAAGGTAAGCTATTTATTTTGGACGCTTCACCCGATCCCGAAGGTCAAGATATCGTCGGAAATTTTGATTTATCTGCCTTAATCGAGCGAATTCAGTACGCCATTCGCAAGTACAAAGCCAAGCGCGTTTCTATAGATTCAGTGACAGCCGTATTTCAGCAGTACGAAGCTGCCTCTGTAGTGCGCCGAGAAATTTTTCGCTTAGTGGCGCGCCTCAAACAAGTAGGCGCAACTACAGTTATGACTACCGAAAGGGTGGAAGAATACGGCCCGGTGGCGCGGTTTGGAGTGGAAGAATTTGTATCGGATAATGTGGTAATTGTTCGCAACGTATTGGAAGGAGAACGCCGCCGCCGCACCATCGAAATTTTGAAGTTGCGCGGTACAACTCACATGAAAGGCGAATATCCTTTTACTATGACTAATGACGGTATTAATATTTTTCCACTGGGGGCGATGCGATTAACTCAAAAGTCTTCTAACGTGCGGGTTTCTTCCGGCGATAAAATTCTCGACGAGATGTGCGGCGGCGGGTTTTTTAAAGACTCGATTATTTTGGCTACGGGTGCGACGGGAACCGGCAAAACGCTGTTGGTAAGTAAGTTTTTGCAGAATGCTTGTATGAACGGAAATCGGGCGCTGCTGTTTGCCTATGAAGAGTCGCGAGCTCAGTTGTTCCGCAATGCTTATTCTTGGGGCATTGATTTTGAGGAAATGGAACAAAAAGGACTGCTGAAACTGCTATGCACTTACCCAGAATCTGCGGGTTTGGAAGACCATTTGCAGATGATTAAATCAGAAATTGCTGAATTCAAACCTTCTCGAATTGCCATAGACTCACTTTCGGCTTTAGCTAGAGGTGTCAGCAATAATGCTTTCCGGCAATTTGTGATTGGGGTGACTGGTTTTGCAAAGCAGGAAGAAATTACTGGCTTTTTCACGAATACCAGCGACCAGTTTATGGGTTCTAATTCGATTACGGACTCCCATATTTCTACGATTACTGACACGATTATCATGTTGCAGTATGTAGAAATTCGCGGGGAAATGTCGCGGGCACTTAATGTGTTTAAGATGCGCGGTTCGTGGCACGACAAAGGGATTCGGGAATACACAATTACTGAAAATGGCCCGCAAATTAAAGATTCGTTCCGCGGTTACGAACGGATTATCAGCGGTTCTCCGACTCGGATTACGGTTAATGAGAAGAGTGAGTTATCGCGGATTCTTCAGGGTGTACAAGGTCAAAACGATGACGATATTTAATAGTGAACAGTATGCTTGTAGGTGGCGCGGCGCGCACCGCTGTGGTGTGAGTTCGCCCAAACAGCCATCACTTCTTAACCATTGGTCATAAAAAAAGATCGATCGTTCGCGATCGATCTTTTTATTCACTTAAATGAGCACGGAGGGACTCGAACCCCCGACCCTCAGGACCGGAACCTGATGCTCTATCCACTGAGCTACGTGCCCTCGACTTTTGCGAGTATAGTCCGACTATAACACGTCTTGCGGAAAATGGCTAGTGGATCGAGCAAATTCGATCGCCTGTCTCCAAACCACTGGGCTGATGGGGTGCAAATCGCGCTTCCAGCCTGCATCAGGCAGTTCTCACAGCCACAGACGGTCAATTTTACGTAAATTTTCCAAATAATACGACAATGGGTAAAATAATAGACTTTAACATAGCAAAATTAGGCTCACAGTCGATCGGCGTTAAGCATCTACAGTCGCTAAGTTGACCCGCATCAATGCCCTCTAGCTAGCCGGCTATAAATGCTGCTGCTGTTAAGACAAGCTCTGCAAAGACGGCTTTAAACTAAGTTCACTAAACCTGTAAATCTTATGGTCTCTAAAATTTTAGATAAATTACCGCTGCGAACAGTTCTCATAGTTCCATTTGTACTGCAAATCGTGGGAGCAGTGGGACTGGTAGGATATTTGTCTTTTAGAAACGGACAAAAAGCAGTTAATAACCTTGCCAGTCAGTTAATGAGCGAAGTAAGTTTGCGTGTCGAGCAAAACCTGCAACTTTACCTGAACACTCCCCATCAAATCAATCAAAGCAAGCTCGATACTGTCAAACTGGGCTTGTTAAAAATGGAAAATTTATCAGATTGGGAGAAATATCTTTGGCGACAAGTACAATTATATCCTTATATAAATTTTACGGCTGTTGGCAACAAGAAAGGAGATTATAGATCAGGAGAACAACTGTCTAACGGTTCCCGAACCATGAATGTGATAGAGAAATCTACCGGATTCAATTTTTATTCTTACCATACGAACGAGCGAGGCGATCGCACTACCGTAGCAACAGTTGTCAAGGCTGTTGACAATCGGCAACATCCTTCCTACAAAGCTGCCGTAAAAGCAGGCAAACCCACTTGGAGTTCGGCTTATGTTTCCTTCCTAGAACCGACATTAATTATCAGCGCTATCCAACCTGTATACAGCGACAAAAATCAGCTAGAAGGAGTATTAATTGCTGCCTTACGTCTCGACTATATTGGAAGATTTCTCAACAGTCTCAAAGTTGGCAAATCCGGTCAAACATTTATTATCGATCGCCAAGGCACTTTATTAGCAACTTCCACCCCCGAAAAACCGTTTCGCACTCGTGGCAATGAAAAACAATTATTTAAAGTCGAAGAAAGCAGCAACCCTTTTACTCAAGCAACAGGTAAATACTTGACTGCACATTTTAGGGAATTCAACAAACTTGAAAAAGCGGAGTTATTAAACTTTGAAATAGATGGCAAACGACAATTTTTAAAAGTCCTGCCGTTCCAAGATGGCAAAGGTTTAGACTGGCTAATTGTAGTAGTTGTTCCCGAAGCAGATTTTACCCAAGAAATCGATGGCAATACCCGCACGACGATTTGGCTGTGTTTCGCAGCTTTAGTAGTAGCTGTCTCTATTGGCATTCAAACTTCTCGCTGGGTAACAAATCCTATTTTGCGCTTAAATACAGCAGCAAAAAATATCGCTAAAGGTGAATGGGACACCACAGTAGAAAGTCAACGCTCCGACGAATTGGGGGAATTAGCCAAGTCATTTAACAGCATGGCTCAACAACTGCAACAATCTTTTGAAACTTTAGAACAGCGAGTGCGAGAGCGGACTGCCGAATTGGCTGTAGCTAAGGACAAAGCCGAAGTAGCAAATCAAGCTAAAAGTACGTTTCTAGCCAATATGAGTCACGAATTGCGATCGCCCCTGAATGCAATTCTCGGCTTTTCCCAACTGATGACTCGCAGCCAAACTCTATCCCCAGAACATCAAGAAAATATTAGCATAATTAACAGCAGCGGAGAACACCTGCTCACCCTGATTAATAACGTGCTCGATTTATCTAAAATTGAATCGGGGCGTACCACTCTCAATCCCAAAAAAATCGACCTCTATCGCCTGCTCAATGACTTAGACGATATGTTTCAACTTAAGGCAGATGACAAGCACTTGCAGTTAGTTTTTGACCACAGTCCAGACGTGCCACAATACATAGAAACTGACGAGTTGAAGTTACGACAAATATTGATTAATCTCCTCAATAATGCTCTTAAATTTACAAAAAATGGCGGTGTCATTGTCAGAGTCAGCAAGCAGTTAGACGGTCTAATTCAGCAAGAAGAATCAGCAAAAAAAAATACATCAAAAGACTATAAAAATACAGAAAAAATAGCAATTAATGGTGTTAAAACATCCCATTTAAGTCATTCAGAAAATGCGAGTTATGCAGCCCACAATGACCATTCAGCTTCTGCCTATTCCTTCTTCCTCCATTTTGAAGTCGAAGATACTGGGCCTGGTATTTCTGCCAATGAATTAGACAATCTTTTTGAAGCTTTCGTGCAAACCCAGACAGGCAAAGATTCGCAAGAAGGTACAGGTTTGGGATTGCCAATTAGCCGCAAGTTTGTGGAATTAATGGGGGGCGAAGTGAGCGTCAGTTCTGCTGTCGGTAAGGGGACTAATTTTAAATTTGACATTCAAGTTGTTGCAGTCGATGTGGCTGATATTGAAGTCCCAAAACTGATTCGCAATGTGATTGGCTTAGAACCAAATCAACACCCCTATCGAATTTTGATAGTAGACGATAAACCGCTCAACCGCCAACTGTTAATAAAACTTCTCAATCCTCTGGGCTTTGAACTGAAAGAAGCTACTAACGGTCAAGAAGCTATTGACATTTGGGACAGTTGGGCACCGCATTTAATTTGGATGGACATGAGAATGCCCGTGATGGACGGCTACGAAGCAACAAAACACATTAAAGGCACGATTAAAGGTCAAGCTACCGCGATTATTGCGCTGACTGCGAGCGTTTTGGAGGAAGAAAGAGCAGTTATTTTGTCGGCTGGTTGCGATGCTTTTATGCGGAAACCTTTCCGGGAAGCGGATATTTTCGATGCTATGCACAAACATATCGGAGTGCGCTATATTTATGAAGATCCGGGTCAAGCTAACTTATCGGTAATCAAAGAGCGCGATCGCGAAATGACTGCGACTGACTTCGTGAAATTGCCTGAGTCGCTGCTAGGGGAGTTAAAGCTGGCAATCCTAAATGCAGATATGGATTTGATTGAAAGTGCGATCGACCAAATTAGATTAAAGGATACAGTAACGGCTGCTGCGATCGCCAATTGTATAGAAAATTTCGAGTACGACAAAGTTTTAAAGTTAATCTCTCAAGCAACATCACATGAATAACGACATTCCTAGCACAGATCGCGGTAATATTTTAGTAGTTGACGACACCCCAGCTAATTTGCGACTGCTAGCCGGAATTTTGAATGGCAAGGGCTACAAAGTCCGCCCCGTACCTAGCGGCGAGTTAGCGCTTTCGGCAGCAAAAGGTATGCCGCCCGATTTAATTTTGCTGGATATTATGATGCCCGAAATGAATGGGTATGAAGTTTGCGAAAAAATCAAAGCTGATGAACGCACTCGCGACATTCCGGTGATTTTTATTAGCGCGATAAATGACGTACTAGATAAAGTCAAAGCCTTTGCTGTCGGCGGAGTAGATTATATTACCAAACCCTTTCAGGTGGAAGAGGTTCTAGTGAGGGTAGAAACGCATTTAGCCATGTGCCAATTGCAAAAAAAACTTAGACATAAAAACGATGAACTGACAGTCACTTTAGAGCAATTGCAAGCAACTCAGGAGCAATTAGTTCAATCAGAAAAAATGGCTGCATTAGGGCAACTGATTGCAGGCATTGCTCACGAAATCAATACGCCACTGGGGGCGATTCGATCGTCTATTGGCAATATTACCAGCTTTTTGGATAACAATATCGAAAGTTTGCCAGTTTTTTTTAAAGAATTGTCAGCCGAACGCCAGAAGGATTTCTTGAGTTTAATGTACAGTTCCCGCCAACAAAATCACTCTTTATCTACGCGAGAAAAACGGGAATTTAAAAGAGGCGTGAAGCAGGAACTAGATTCGGCAGGGATTGATAATGCTGACAGCCTTGCTAGCATTTTAGTAAATATCGGATTGCAGGGAAACCTGCAAGAATTTTTGCCGTTGCTCAAAGACCCTGATAGCGAAAATATTATCAAAACCGCCTACGATTTTGCTAGCATTCAGAGAAGTGCCCGAACCATCGCTACCGCTACAGAACGCGCTGCAAAAGTCGTCTTTGCCCTGAAGAGTTATGCGCGTTACGATGTAAATGGCGAAAAAATAGAGGTGAATATTACTGAGGGAATTGAAACTGTATTAACTCTTTATCAGAACCAGCTAAAGCAGGGTGTGGAAATCGTCAGAAACTATCAAGATCCATTGCCTGCGGTACTGTGTTATCCCGACGAACTCAATCAAGTTTGGACAAATTTAATTCATAATGCCTTACAAGCGATGGACAATCAAGGAACTTTAACAATTGACGCCTTTCAGCAAGATACCAACGTTGTTGTAAAAATTACCGACACCGGAAATGGAATTTCACCGGAGATTTTGCCGAAAATTTTTGAACCATTTTTTACTACGAAACCAGCGGGAGAAGGCAGCGGATTAGGATTGGATATTGTCAAAAAAATAATTGGAAAACATCAGGGTAAAATTGATGTGGAGTCGGTGCTCGGTAATACTGCATTTACAGTGTCTTTGCCGATGAATTTAATTGAGTAGGTAAAGCGTCCCATACTTCAGTCTGGGGCTAAAAAATTGCAATCTACCTACGCAGAATGTAGAATTTGGAAAACGGTGTGCTTACCCATCGGGGTTCACCCTGCCAGACTAAAGGAGGAAAACTAGCGATGTCTAAACCAGCAATTTTGTGTGTTGATGATGAAGTAGCGGTGTTGGAAAGTCTGGAAATTGAACTGCAACAGGCATTTAACGGTAAATATCTTTGCGAATTTGCTGAAAGTGCTGCCGAAGCACTGGAGATTATTCAAGAGCTATGTGAAGATGAGATTAACATTCTAGTAATTGTCTCTGATTGGTTGATGCCCGGAATGAAAGGAGATGAGTTGCTGATTAAAATTCATCAAAAATATCCGCAAATTGTGACAGTGATGCTGACGGGCCAAGCAGATAAGGAAGCAATCGAACGCACAAAAGCTCACGCAAATCTTCATGCTTTTATACAAAAACCCTGGCAAAATCAAGAATTAATTGAAGCGATTAAGTCTGGTCTAGCAAAGTTATGAAAAAACCAGTTATTATTTGTGTCGATGATGAGCAGACTATACTCGATAGTCTGGAAATAGACCTGCTAAAAGCCTTTGAAGATAAATATTTAATTGAAACTGCCCAAAGCGGCGAAGAAGCTTTGGAGTTGCTGTCTGAACTTTTAGCAGAACAGTATGAAGTTCCTTTGGTTATTTCCGATCATATCATGCCGAATATGAAAGGAGACGAGCTATTGAGGAGCGTTCATGCTATCTCGCCGAACACTCTCAAGATTATGCTGACAGGGCAGGCTGATTTGGAGGCGGTAGCTAATGCTATAAACTATGCTAAATTGTACCGATATATACCTAAACCTTGGCAATCTGATGACTTAAAATTAACTGTTACTGAGGCAATATATAAATATTTTCAAGATAAACAATTAGCTGAAAAACAAGTAGAACTTCAGGAGATGAATCAGGAGTTGGCAAAATTAAGCCGCAAGCAGGCGATGCTGATTGCTAAACTCCACGAGAACGAAAGTCGGTTGACGCAATATCTGGAAGCTATGCCATTGGGTGTGTGCGTGCTGGATGCGAATGGTCAATCTTTTTACGCAAATCAGAAGGCGCGGGAGATATTTGGTAAAGGCACTGTGCCACATATTAATTCGGAGCAGAAAGCAGCAATTTATCAATTTTATAAAGCCGGAACTAATCAGAGATGTCCTGTGGAAGAGTTGCCAATTATGCAGGCGCTCCGGGGCGAAACAGTGCGGACTGAGGGTGTAGAAATTCGGACTGGGAATAAGGTTATTCCGGTGGAGAGTTGGGCGACTCCTATTTATGATTCTATCGGCGATATTTGCTACGGGATTATTGCTTTTACTGATATTACGGAACGCAAGCAAGCTGAAACCGCGCTGGTGCAAGCTGAAGAGAAGTATCGCCAGATATTTGAAAATGCTCTTGAAGGTATTTTTCAGACTGCACCTGATGGAAAGTTGCTCAGCGCTAATCCTGCTCTGGCTCAAATTTACGGCTATGATTCCCATGAAGAATTGATCGCAAGTGTTAATGATATTCAGCGGCAATTGTACGTGCAACCGCACCGCCGTCAAGAGTTTTTTGCGCTGATGGAACAGTACGGTACTGTGTCTGAGTTTGAGTCGGAAGTTTACCGCCGAGATGGTAGTATTATCTGGATTTCTGAGGACGCGCGCACTGTTTTTGATGCTAGTGGTGAACTGCTTTACTATCAGGGTTTTGCTGAGGATATTACTTTGCGAAGACTGGTTGATGTGGAACGGCTGAGGTTTACGAATGATTTGGAAAAAGCTTTGGTAGCTGAAGAAAAGTTAAATGAAGCGCTGTTAGAAAGCGAAAGTCGGCTGACTCAATTGCTGGAAGCTGTGCCTGTGGGTATATTTGTGGTAGATGGTATGGGGAAGCCTTGCTACATGAATTCTTGGGCTGAGAAAATACTTGGCAAAGGCTTAGTTTCTGATGTTAATTCTACCAATTTGCCGGAAGTTTATCAAACTTACTACGCCGGAAGTAATGAGCTTTATCCGGGCGAAATGCAACCGATTAGGCGGGCGCTGCGGGGAGAAGTGGTACACGCTGATGATGCAGAAATTCACCGCCCGGAGAGGATTGTGCCGATCGAGGTTTGGGCGACTCCAATTTACGATGAACGGAAAAATATAGTTTATGCGATCGCAGCTTTTCAAGATATCACAGAGCGTCAAGAGGTAGAAACCGAGCGCCGCCAATTCACAGACGAGTTGGAAAAAGCTTTAGCAGCGGAAGAAAAATTAACAGATGCTTACGGGCGGTTTGTACCGCACCAATTTCTCCACTTTCTGGGATATGAAAGTATTCTGGATGTAAAACTAGGCGATCAGGTACAGAAAGAAATGTCGGTGCTGTTTTCAGATATTCGCGATTTTACGGCTCTTTCTGAACTGATGAATCCCGAAGAAAATTTTCAATTTATTAATGCTTATTTGTCGCGGATGGAACCCGCAATTACTGAAAATTTTGGGTTTATTGATAAATACATCGGCGATGCAATTATGGCGCTGTTTAATGGCAGTGCGGATGATGCTGTGAAAGCTGGAATTGCGATGCTAGAACAGCTTAATGATTATAATAGTAGTCGCAGTCAGCCCGATCGCCCACCGCTGCAAATTGGCATTGGGATCAATACAGGTTCTTTGATGTTAGGCACGGTTGGCGGCCAAAATCGGATGGATAGCACGGTAATTAGCGATGCGGTAAATTTAGCCTCCCGCGTGGAAAATTTGA
This sequence comes from Microcoleus sp. A6-C6, assembly GCF_036705955.1. Lineage (NCBI taxonomy): Bacteria > Bacillati > Cyanobacteriota > Cyanophyceae > Oscillatoriales > Microcoleaceae > Microcoleus > Microcoleus sp. A6-C6. The sequence continues at coordinate 147,449 of NZ_JAUBVR010000002.1, forward strand.
CAAAAGAGTATGGAGTTTCGATGTTAATTACTCATAATACTTTTATACAGTTGACCGATGTTTATGATTTTAGATTGATCGATCGCGTTACAGTGAAAGGCAAATCGCGCATGGTCACAATTTATGAAGTATTTGCAGCAGATCCGCCGGAGTTGCGACAGAAAAAGTTAGAGACAAAGACAATCTTTGAGCAAGGTTTGGTCTTCTACAATAGTGACAGGTTTGTCGAAGCTACAAGATTGTTTTCGGCGTGCCTGCAAGTCAATCCTAGGGATAAGGTAGCTCAAATTTATATGCAGCGATGTGTGAAACGGGCGATCGCTCCGGCACAATGAAGGAAGAAGGAAGAAGGAAGAAGGAAGAAGGAAGAAGGAAGAAGGAAGAAGGAAGAAGGAAGAAGGAAGAAGAAGGCTTTAGTTATCGTCGCGAGAGAAGGAAGAAGCAATCGATCGCATAGGGAAAGTGCAATGCCAGAAAGTCCTAAACATCGGGCGCAGTTGCTATATTGTTTAGACAGGCAGGGAAACGCAAACTATTGTTTCTTGCTGCGGCAAACTTTCTATTTTAAATTTTCCTCCGTGCAATTCTGTTAGGCGTTGAACGATGGCTAAGCCCAATCCCAAACCTGCTTGTTGGTAAAGTTTGCGATCGAACTGCCTGTAAGCTTGTAGCTGTGCAATCTGATCGGCAGTCATCCCACGGCCTTGGTCTTTGACAGATAAAATAAAAGTCTGATTCTCTACAAAAGTGCTTAAAAAGACTGGCGTTCCTTCTAAAGAGAATTTGAAGGCATTGTCCAACAGTTCCTCAACAATTTTTGTGAGTCTGATAGAATCAATGGCAACGGACGAATCCTGCAAATTTAATTGTAAATCGTCTGTTCTATTCACCAGTTTTGCTTGCTGCCGCGCTTTTTGACTCAGCAAAGATTTTACGCAGCTAAATTCGCTGTTGCGCATCTCAAGAAGCAGTTCGGGATTTGTGGCTGCCATCTCCAGTTCTGCATATAGCAAAAAGTTCTGAATCAGCCGATATAAGCGATGACCTGAAGTATTAATTTGACCGATCATTTCTAAGATGTCTGATTCCTCGAAAACCTGATATTCTGACATAATTAGCTCGGAAAAACCCAGAATGGCATTCAAAGGAGTCCGCAATTCGTGGGGGAGCGACATACTAATATTGGTGCGCAATTCGTCTAGGGTTTTTTGAGACTGTCTGCTAATTGTTTTGTGTTTCTCAAGTCGAATAGCAATTGCTTTTAGCAGTTCTTGCGGCGTACAGGGCTTAGTGATATAGTCGTCTGCGCCCAGTTCCATGCCCGTGCGAATGTCACTTTTATCGACTTTGGCTGTGAGAAAAATAAACGGAATTGTGGCAGTTAGTGGTTCGGATCGCAAAGCTTCGAGGACGCCGTGACCGTCAATTTCCGGCATCATCATGTCGCACAAAATTAAATCCGGGATTTGTGCGATCGCCAATTTGATGCCAATTTTACCATTGGTCGCTCCAATTCCTTGAAAATTCTCGGCTTCCAGCAACTCTAAAATATTTTCTCTAATTGATTCTTCGTCTTCAATTACCAAAATTTTAACCACGGTGATTGCTCCTTTTAGTTAGTAGTTTTTTGAAAAAATTTGCGTTTATACACTTGATAAACTTGTTTTTTTATGCACTTAAATTAGCGTTAAACTGCGGATATTTATAGTTGATAATTTAGTTGTTATTGGCTGGGAGCGCAAATTAAAGGCAAGGTAATCGTGAAAGTTGTGCCGTTTCCTTCTTGACTGTCGATCGCCAGTTGACCGCCGTGAAGTTCCACAGCCCTTTTGACAATTGCTAAACCGAGACCGGTACCGGAAATAGTGCCGACATTTGTAGCTCGGTAAAAAGTTTCTAAGATCCTCTCTAAATCGGCTTGGGGAATCCCAATACCCTGGTCTTGAACTTGCAAAATAGCTTCTCCGTTTTGACAGTTGAGCTGCAAGGAGACTGGACTGCCAGTGGGGGAATATTTGATGGCATTTGAGAGGACGTTTCCCAACATTTGCCGCATCAGTTTTTCATCCATTTGAGCGTCGCAGTTGTCACTTTTAAGAATAAAGGCGATCGGATGTTGGTTGCTGTCGTTGAGCTGCTGTTCTTCTACCAGTTGACGGCAAAATTTTTCCAGGTTTAATGAGACGGGTTGAAACTGTAAGCTATTTGCTTCTATTTTGCCAATTACGAGGATATCTTCTAATAACTCTGTCATGCGTTTGATGGCTAATTGAATCCGCACAAAATGAGTAGATCTTTTTTCTTCTGGCCACTGAAAACTGTAATTTTGCAGTAATCCAGTTGAAAATTGGATGGTTGTCAAGGGTGTTCGGAACTCGTGGGAAACCATTGTCACAAATTTAGCTCGCAGTTCGGAAAGCTCTTTTTCTCGTGCGAGGGCTTTGAGAGTTTCGGATTCTGCGCGTTTGCGATCGCTAATGTCGCGGGCTTCAGCAATCAGCAGCAAAACTTGTCCTGTCTCATTTTTAACAGGTTTCAGTGAGAAATCAACTGTCACAATTTGGCCACTTTTTCCTAACAAGTCTATTTCGCGACGAAAAAACTCGCCCATACCAGCTTTGGCGATCCCTTCTTTTAATTGTTCTTTACCATTTGGTGACAGTTGCCAATTCGGCTGTTCCCAAATCAGGCGGCCGATAATATTTTGCGATCGCATTCCTGTAAACTCCAGGGCTGTCTCGTTCACTTCCAGCACGACTCCTTCGGGAGTGAGCAGCTTGGTTAGCTGAAACGAAGAGTCAAAAATCGCCCGAAAACGGCGCTCGCTTTCCCGCAGCATTTGAAATGTTTGCGATCGTTCGATCGCGTAGCGGATCGTCCGCACTAATAATTGAGTAGTAATTTGACCTTTAACAATGTAATCTTGGGCACCCAAGCGAACTGATTCAAGTGCGATCGCCTCATCATCCAAGCCGGTCATTACCACCATTGGCGTATCCGGGGCAACTTCTTGCAGGCGAGTTAGGGTTTCCAAACCGTGGCTGTCGGGCAAAGAAAGGTCTAGCAAGACTATATCAAAGGATTGTTTGCACAATTGGGCGATCGCCTCATGGAGGAACTCAACAGGCACGAGTTCCCACTGGACTGCGACAGATACTTCTAACAGTTCTGCAAGCAAATCAGCATCAGCCGGATTGTCTTCTACTAACAGAATTTTAATCCACATAGCTTTGACCTTTTTGACTATAAAATTTTTACTTTACCCATTTCAGCTTAAACTTTTTTGCTTGATCTTGCCATTTTTAACTTGAAAGTTATTATTTGGTAACAGTCAGTCGATTTTAGATTTTAGATTTTAGATTTTAGATTTACTCCACAGATGAAATCGAAAATGATATAAATTGGGGGATTGCATCCGTTTTTGATAACTTTCATTACCAAAAACAATTGGTTTAAAGCCGGAACCCTGATCGGGGAGAAATTAAAAGAAAACTATTCATTACTCCAATCCTCTTCCTTTTAGGTAGAGGTCGCACTCAAGCAGTCAACTGTCAACTGTCAACTGAATGAACGCCAGCCACAAATCATCAATTAATAATTTACTGGAAGTTTGACGACTGCGAGCCAGAATTCCTCAAGTAACCTGACTACTTTAGTAAATTGTACGAAGTCTACAGGCTTGGTTATGTAACAGTTGGCGTGGAGCGAGTAGGACTTAAAAATATCATCGGGAGCGGCTGAAGTGCTGAGAATCACTACAGGAATTAATTTTAACTTCGGGTCAGTTTTAATTTCTTCTAGCACTTCAATACCGCTTTTTTTCGGCAGATGCAAATCGAGCAAAATCAAATCGGGACGGGGTACGCCCAGATAGGGTGCTTTTTTGCGTAAAAACTTGATTGCTTCGACTCCATCCTCCACAAAATGCAAGTTATTCAATATTTTACCCTGACCGAGGACTTCTATGGCCAAATCGGCATCGCTTGGCGAATCCTCAATTAGCAGAATCTCAACTCGTCTAACAGTGCTTAGATCGCTCATAACCGGTTTATCCTTGTGATTATAAAAAAAATAAATGAAATTTAAGCCTTCAGATACTAATTATAGGAATAGTAAAGTAAAAAATCGCTCCTTTTTCTTCTTGAGATTCCACCCAGATGCGCCCGCCGTGGCGTTCCACAATGCGCTTGCACATCGCCAAACCTATGCCAGTACCGGAATATTCGCGGCGAGAGTGCAGGCGTTGAAAAATAATAAAAATGCGATCGGCATATTCCGGATCGATGCCAATGCCGTTATCGCGGACGCTCAACAGCCATTCTCCCTCTTGCCTCTGGGCAGCGATCTGAATCAACGGAATATCTTCGCGGCAAAATTTAATGCCGTTAGCGATCAAATTTTGGAATAATTGCACCAGTTGAGATTCATCTGCCATCACGGTTGGCATCGCGTCGCAGGTGATGACAGCTTTCTTTTCGGCGATCGCAATTTGCAAATTAGACAAACTTTGGTTGACAGCAGCGTTGCAATCGGCTAGCTCAAATTCTTTAGATCGGGTTCCCAGGCGCGAATAGGCCAACAAATCATTAATCAATTGTTGCATTCTGGTAGCGCCGTCAACAATATAATGAATATATTTATCTGCTTTAGCATCCAAATTTCCTTGATAGCGCTGTGCCAGCAATTGAGCGTAACTGGTAACGGCTCGGAGCGGTTCTTGCAAATCGTGGGAAGCTACATAAGCAAATTGTTCTAATTCCTCGTTGGAACGCTTCAAATCTTCTGTAAGTTGCAGCATTTGCTGCTCTGCTGCTTTGCGGTGTGTAATGTTGTAAACCAAGGCGCAACAAGACAGCAGATTCCCCTGGGAGTCCATGACTGGACTGGTAGACATATCCGTCCAAATATCTTTGCCATCCTTGCTCTTGAATTTAAATTCGTGTTGTTCACCAATACCTTGCTTGCGGCGCTCGACATGATCAAGAGCTTGTTGTTTTTCCTGTTCGTCCATGAAATCCAAAAGCGGCCGACCAAACATTTCTAATTCACTATAGCCGAGCATTCGCGCCATTGCGTGGTTCACGTAAGTCGTGAGGGCATTACCGTCAATTACCCAAATACCTTCTTCTGCTAATTCAACTATTTGCCTGTATTTGAATTCACTTTCCTGCAAAGCTGTTTCAGTTAGTTTGCGCTCGGTGATATCTTTCATAAAACAGTGGTTGCCGTTAAATATCCCTTGGGCGTCCCAAGCTTTTACCATTGTTACTTGCTTGTAAAAAAACGAGCCATTTTTCCGGACGCCTCTAGCTTCAACTTCTACTTTGCCAGAAGTTAGCATTTCCTGATAAGCACAGAGCAGCATCTCAACATCACCCGGATGTACCGTGAGCTGCCATTCCATGCCGATCATTTCTTCTGGTTTGTAACCGCATCTATGAGCGTAAGCTCGGTTAACATTCACGTAGCGTCCCTCAATGTCCACCCGCGAAATGCCTTCCACCGCATTTTGCATGGCAGCGGTGAGATCGCGCAGCTCTTTTTCGGCTTGTTTGCGATCGCTAATATCCTGACCGATCGCCAAAAAACCAGTGATATTTCCTTCAGGATCAAATAAGGCTGTCACCGACAATTGCACTGGAAACCGCGAACCATCTTTGCGAATGTAAGTCCATTCATTTTGGTCAGCTATTCCCCGGCGCGGCAAGGCAACAAAAACTTCCATTCCCGGCTCTATTTTTACTCCCAATTGTTGAGAAAGAACTTCAGCTCTTTTATCTACCTCTAGAGGATCGTGAATTATTGCTGGCGTGACTTTCCCCACCACTTCTTCGGGGGAATAACCTAAAAGTTGCTGTGCTGCCCGATTAAATGTTTTAATTGTACCGTCGGGATCTGTAGAAATAATTGTGTAGTGAGTGCTGTTAAGAATTGCATTTTGCAGTTGCGTCAATTCCAACAGAGTTATCGCAATTCTTTCTCGGTAGGCTATTTCTTCGGGCAAATTGTGGTGAGAAATTTCCATCTTAGCAATGCGCTCAGCAACTCGATTCTCCAGAGTTTCATGGAGCAGTCTATTTTCCTCTTCTACCTGCTTGCGTTCTGTAATATCAGTAATAGTACCAACATAATTAACCTCCCCATTTTCTCCAATTTTACCGACAGCTTGACCGAGTACCCAACTAATTTTAGTGCGATCGATGCCTTGAAAGCGGTACTCAGATGTAAATGGCAATTTCTGCTGCGTGGCGCTATACCATTCGGCACAAACCCGCTGGCGGTCGTCTGGATGAATGCCTTGCAACCACCCTTTGCCCAAAGCTTCATCACAGGTCATTCCCGAAATTTGACACCAGCGTTCGTTGACATACAAGCAGTCTCCTAAAGCGTCTGTATAAAATATTCCCATCGGCGAAGCTTCAGTTAAAGTGTGATAGCGAGCTTCTGTTTTTCGGCGTTCGATGATTTCTTGTTGCAGGATGCGATCGATCATCCCTAATTGAGTTGGACTGATGAGAGTTAATGCTTGGGGAACTAAAGGAATTAATGCAAAAGCGGTGTAAGCAGAAATTGCGGCGGTAATGATTTTCAGACTGCCAGAAACCCAATAAACAGGATGCCAAAGCGTCCAAACTTCCATTATATGAGTAGTGCCGCAGGAGATAATAAAAGCTGCGAACAGCCAAAAGATGTTGCGAAAGGGCAAGTCTTTTCCCTGAGTGATAAAATAAATTAGCGATAGCGGTATTGAATAGTAAGCCAGGGCAATTATAGAGTCTGATACTATGTGGAGCGCGACTAGCTCTCGCTGCCAAAGGTAACAGTGGCCGTGAGGAATATAATTCCCGGTGAATAACAGGTTATTTAACAAGTTCCAAATCATAAATGGAATGGGGAATGGGGAATGGGGAATGGGGTATGGGAATTTAACTGAATGTGAGTGGGAAGTCCCGCACCCTATCTGTACTCAGGTGGATGACGGGATGAAAACGAACCAGAAACAAGTTGATCGATCGCGAATCAGTGATACAATTGCACTATCTTGACCACTATCTCTTAGGCAAAAACCAAGCTAAACGGAGCGTGTAGCAAGACAAAGTATGGGTCTTAGGAACTAGGACTCCTGCCTGTGGAGGGAAGATAAGACTACTTGTTTCACGGAGCAACAGCACATCGAAGATGAATCAGGAAGCCAGTGCTGTATGCGTAGCATCAGTGTCTGGTAGTTCACCCCAATAACTTATAACTTATCTCAAATCTCTGAAATATACATAAGACCGGGCAAATGGAATTCGCACGCCAAACAAACGAAACCCACCGCAGCGGGTTAAAGTTTGATCTTCTTCCTTCTTCCTTCTTCCGTCTTCCTTCTTCCGTCTTCCTTCTTCCGTCTTCCTTCTTCCTTCTTCCTTCTTCCTTCTCCTATAAAAAAGGGGGCGAGCCAAAAGCCCGCCCCATCATACATTATGCTACTGCGATTAACCCAACAGCGCCTTAGCTTTAGCCACCACATTATCAACGGTGTAGCCAAACTTTTCTAAAGCAACGGGGCCTGGTGCGGAGGCGCCGAAGGTGTCGATGCTGATGCTGTCGCCTTCGGAACCTAAATAACGTCCCCAGCCGAAGCTAGAAGCGGCTTCAACTGCTAACCGTTTGGTAACAGCTTTCGGGAATACAGATTCGCGGTAAGCGGCATCTTGCAAGTCGAACAATTTCCAGCAAGGCATCGAAACGACGCGGACTTTTTTACCTGCGGCGCGCAATTTTTCAGCGGCATCAACGCAGAGGTATGTTTCGCCACCGGTGCCGATTAAAATGATGTCGGGAGTGCCACCGTCGTCGGACAAAATGTAAGCGCCTTTGGCTGTTCCTTCGATCGAGCTTCCGGCCAAATTCGGCAAGTTTTGACGAGACAGAGCCATTAATGTGGGGCGTTTGGGGCTTTCAATTGCCACCTTGTAAGAGCCAGATGTTTCGTTTCCATCCGCAGGGCGCATCACCAACAAATTGGGGATGGCGCGCAGGGAAGCGATGGTTTCGACTGGTTGGTGAGTGGGGCCATCTTCGCCCAGGGCTACGGAGTCGTGAGTCATGACATAGATGACTCCGGCTTCCGAGAGTGCGGAGAGGCGAATTGCACCGCGCATATAGTCGGCAAATACCAAGAATGTGGCGCAGTAAGGAATCAAACCGCCGTGGAGTAGCAGACCATTGGCGATCGCGCCCATAGCGTGTTCCCGCACGCCAAAGCGCAGGTTGCGTCCTTCATATTGACCTTTTTGGAAATCTTTTTCACCCTTGAGCAGAGTCATGTTAGAAGATGCCAAGTCAGCCGAACCACCGATTAATTCAGGTAGCACAGCAGCCAAAGCATTCAAACATTTTCCAGAATGATTCCGAGTCGAATCAGCCTTGTCTTCTACCTTGTAAGTCGGGAGAACTTTATCCCAACCTTCGGGAAGTTTGCCAGCAACCGTGCGTTCGTATTCTGCTGCTTCGGCGGGATATTTTGCTTTATAATCTGCAAAAGTTTTATTCCATTCTTGCTCGGATGCAGCACCGCGATCGACTGCTTTGCGGAAGTGAGTCAAAGCATCATTAGGAATTTCAAACGGTGCGTATTCCCACTTCAAGAAATCGCGAGTTGCTTTCACTTCATCGGTACCCAAAGCAGCACCGTGAGAACTGTAAGAATTGCGCTTGTTGGGAGAACCGTAACCGATTACTGTGCGGACTTTAATCAGAGTCGGTTTGTCTGTAACTTTTTTGGCTTCTTCAATAGCTTTGTGAACTGATTCTGCGTTAGTATCTTCGTCGAGCTTGGTATTGTCTACTGTAATAACGTGCCAGTTGTAGGCTTCAAAACGCTTGCCGACATCTTCAGTAAAGGCCAAGTTAGTGTCGCCTTCAATGGAAATGTGATTGTCATCGTAGAGGGCGATTAATTTGCCAAGTCCGAGGTGTCCGGCCAAAGAACAAGCTTCGCTAGAAATACCTTCCATGTGGCAGCCGTCACCCATGATCACATAGGTGTAGTGGTCAACAATGGTGCTATCGGGCTTGTTAAACTTGGCAGCGAGGTGAGCTTCTGCCATTGCCAAACCGACGGCGTTAGCAATGCCTTGTCCCAGGGGGCCGGTGGTGACTTCTACGCCTTCGGTGACGAAGTTTTCCGGGTGTCCGGGGGTTTTGGATTCCCACTGACGGAATTGCTTGATGTCGTCGAGGCTGACGCTATCGTAGCCGGCGAGGTACATGAGGGCGTACTGTAGCATACAGCCGTGGCCGGCGGAGAGTACGAAGCGATCGCGATTGAACCACTTAGGGTTTTTAGGGTTGAACCGCAGGAAGCGATCCCACAGCACGAAGGCCATAGGCGCAGCGCCCATCGGCAGTCCTGGGTGTCCTGATTTTGCTTTTTCTACCGCATCGATGGCGAGAAAGCGGATAGAGTTAATGCAGAGTTCGTCGAGTGATTGGGTTGCAACAGCCATAATTCTGGTTTTTATATGTAGGAGAGAGAGTGTGTGATATCATATCCGGTCAATTGACCGTGATTGTTGTAGGGGCGAGTTCACCAATAATCCCTAATAAAAACCAGAGTTTTAGTAAACGCCCCAACCCAAATAGTACGATCCATCGACCGGACACGATTTGTGTGGTCAATTCTGGCAGAGGTGCGATGAGTCGAGTTCGATCGCCCGCGTCTCTGCTGTTCAGTTTCTGTGGAACTGCCGTGAGGCTGCACTACATATCATCTCACCACTTGCGATCGACAGACAACTTAATTTTTTAATGTTTCGCCCGCTTTGTGCTGTCGATAACAATTTGCGATCGCAAATATTTCAGCAGCCAGGGTACAGAAAGACAGCGTGTATCTGAATTATTTAGTAAATTGGTCACGTCAGGCAGCTCAGTTATGATAGAGTTTGGTGTTTCTGACATCTTGCACCTGTTGCGATCGAGCTTTCGGGCGTCGGCTGTCGGCCTACCCACAAAAGAATTGAGTTGTGGAACAGACCAGAAAGCCTGTGAATGTGACAATGCAGTGCAAGATGTAAGATATTTGTAATTTTAATTAGGCAATAAGTAATGACTCTGAGTGAAGCCGAAGTCCGCAGTCAAAAAGTAGACGAACTGCGATCGCAAGGCATAGAACCGTATCCCAGTCAATCCTACGCGCGATCGCACACAGCCCAACAAGTGCGCGAAATATTTAGTCAGCCGGGAAAAGAACTCGAAAACGGACAAAGTGACCCCGAAGAAATCCCCCTGCGATTAGCCGGCCGCATTATTTCCAAGCGAGACAGCGGCAAAATTGGCTTCATCGATTTAAAAGACGCCACAGACAAAATTCAACTCAAAATCGAAAAAGCAATCGTCACCGGCGAAGTCGGTTTGAGCTTTGACCAAATTAAAAAATTGCTTGATGTCGGCGATTTTGTCGGCGTAGAAGGCATCGGCTGCCGCACCCCTAGGGGAGAACTTTCTATTTTAGTGCGGGAATTCACGCTTTTATCAAAAGCTACGATCCAATTTCCCGATGCTTATTACGGAGTTAATGACCCCGAAGTTTGCCGTCGCCACCGCGAAATGGACTTAGCTAGCAACCAAGAAGCCCTCAACCGTTTCATGCTACGCAGCCGCATCGTCCAAAGCATCCGTTCCTATCTTTGGAATGCGAGTTTTTATGAAATAGAAACACCGACATTGCAAGCTATTTACGGCGGTGCCGCAGCTAAACCATTCATCACGCATCACAATGCTTTAGAAGTAGATTTGTATTTGCGCGTTGCTCCAGAATTGTTCTTAAAAAGAGCAATTTGTGGCGGTTTCGAGCGAGTATTTGAACTAGGAAAAGCCTTTAGAAATGAGGGTATTGATAGCACCCACAATCCCGAATTCACATCCTTAGAAGTTTACCAAGCTTACGCAGATGTATTCGACATTTTAGGAGTTGTCGAAGACGTGATGTGTTTCGCAGCAGCAGCGGTATTTGGCGATGTCAAGGAAATTGAAAATCAGGGAGAAACGATTAGTTTAGAACGCAAATACGACTACAGCGAAAAATATCCCGGTTTTAGCGGCAAACACTGGCAAGTGAAAACGATGGTGGAAGCCGTCAGAGACGAGTTTGGGCTGGATTTTGACAGTTTGGATCTCGAAAGTGCGATCGCCTCCGTAACCAAGCTAGAACTACACCTTTCCAAGTTAGAACAACAGAGTTTAGGCTATGTGCTCTACGCAGTTTTCGACAAATTAGTTGTCCCCAAACTAATTCAACCGACATTCATCATCGACTATCCAGTCGAAGTCAGTCCCCTAGCCAAAGGACACCGCAGCAAACCCGGATTTGTCGAGCGTTTCGAGCTATTTATTAACGGTACAGAATACTCCAACGGATTCTCAGAATTGAACGATCCGAAAGAGCAAAGAAAGCGGTTTGAAGAGCAATTAGCACAGAAGAATGCAGGAGATGACGAAGCGCATCCAATGGATGAAGATTTCATCCAAGCGCTATCTTTGGGAATGCCGAATTGTGCAGGAATGGGCATCGGTGTAGACAGATTGGTGATGCTTTTAACTAACACTCAAAGCATCCGAGATGCCGTGATGTTCCCGACAATGCGGCCAGTCAAAGATTGATTCAATTTGCTTTTTTAACCGCAGATATTTGCGGATGAACACAGATGAACGCAGATAGAATTTCATCTGCGTTCATCTGCGTTCATCTGCGGTTAAAAAAATCTTCTTTCCTATCACCGCATAAACGAACCGACAACACCGTTAAAATCTTCAGTCAAAGGATTTCCCAAAGCCTTAAATTTCCATTCGCTACCTTCTCGATAAACTTCTCCCATCAACATATTTAATTTGCCTTCATAGGAAGAGTCATTTGACAAGCGATAGCGAGCAATTTCTTTCCCGGCGGCATCTACAGCCCTCACGTAAGCATTTTCTACCAGGCCAAAATGCTGTTTTCTTTCTTTGCCATTGTAAATATTTACGCCCAAGATAATTTTGTGATATTGTGCTGGCAAAGAGTTCAGTTTCACAAATATTTGTTCGTCATCGCCCTCTCCCTCCCCGGTGAGATTGTCGCCGGAGTGCACAACTGTTTTGTCCTTGGATTCTAAATGAGAGTAATAAATTACATCTTCTTTGTATTGTTTTAATTTGCCATTGTCCCCCAGCAGCAAAGCGTAGGAATCTAGGTCAAAATTTGCACCGCTACTTCTGCCGAAAAGACCTTTTTTAACTTGTGCAACATCCCAGCCCAAAGCCATTGTCACTCTGGATAAGTCGTATTCACTTTTGCTGAGTACGATTGATTGTCCTTTTGTCAAGTTGATAGCCATAGTTTTTTGATTTGGTAAGGTTTATCGTGCAATATGGGATTAATAAAAAGACCGGGCCGTTTCAACAGTACGTCCGGTTTATTCCCCGGATATCCCCCTAAATCCCCCTTAAAAAGGGGGACTTTGAGAACTCTCTTGTCCCCCCCTTTTTAAGGTAGGCTAGGGGGGATCGACTTTATCTCAACCGTATTGTTTTATATCGACCTTTTATCCGGCATACTTGTCTACAAAGCTTTGCAAGCCTGAATTGTAGCCTTGTCCGACTGCTTGGAACCTCCACTCACCGTCTTTCTTGTAAAGTTTGCCAAATTCGATCGCAGTTTCCCGAGAAAAATCCTCATCCAAATCGTACTTCAGGACTTCTTTGCTAGTAGTGGTGTCGTAAATCCTGATAAAAGCATTTTTCACTTGACCGAAGTTTTGCCTTCTGGATTCGGCTTCGTGGATGGTGACAACAAACACAATTTCTTCTACCGCAGGATCGACTTTGGTTAAATCGACTGTAACGGTTTCATCATCGCCAAATCCTTCTCCGGTTGTGCTATCTCCCAGATGTATTACAGCAGTATCGGGCGACTCTTTGTTGTTGTAGAAAACCAAGTATTTTTCGCTGGAAATTTTCCCAGTAGCCCCCAACATAAACACGGAAGCATCTAAGTCAAAGGCCCCGCCGGTGTCTGTAGCATTGGTATCCCATCCCAAACCGATCCCGGCATTTTTCAGCCCTGGTGCTTCTTTAGATAGATTGATTCTCCCGCCTTTTTCCAAGTTGATAGACATTCGCCCTCCTATTCACAACATCAATTTTAGTTACCGATCGCCATTATATCAATTATCACAGGAGCTTGACAAATTGCTGCTGGTACTCATCCTCTGTCATTAGTTCGTGGGTGCTTTCCACCCTGTCTAAAAACACGATGCCCTCTAAATGGTCGTATTCGTGTTGAAAAATCCGGGCTACAAAGTCTGTAAGTTCTTGTCGGTGGAGTTTGCCGTCTCTACAGGTGTATTCTATCTCGATCGCCCTACTTCTCGGCACCAACCCGCGAATCCCCGGAATGCTCAAACAGCCTTCCCAGTCTTTGACTGTTTCTGTGGATGCAGCGATAATCCGGGGATTAATCATCGCCGTCGGTTCCATCTTCGGCGCTTGGGGATAGCGCAGGTTGGGGCGGGATGCGACGATGAACAGGCGATCGCACTTCGCCGCTTGGGGGGCCGCAATCCCTACTCCGTTCGCCTGTTGTACGGTAAAAATCAGGTCGTCGATTAGCTCTTGAATGCGATCGTCCTTAACATTCTCAACAACTTGCGACGGTTGGCGCAGTACGGGATTTCCTAATTGTGAAATTTGTAATATTTCTGGCATAGTTAGTTGTTATTTGTTAGTTGTTATTTGTTATTTGTTAGCTGTTATTTGTTAGTTGTTATTGGAAATTATATCCGTTAAATCCGCTACAAAATCCGTTACCTAACATCCGTTAAATCCGCTACAAAATCCGTTTTCCAACATCAGTTAAATCAGTTATAGCCCTTCTCAGATAGGTGAGGTATGTTGTTGGGCTTCAGCCCTCTTATGGCGATCGTAGAACCCATTTGATATCTTTTAGGGCGATCGCTAAAACTTGCTAAGCTGTTCGACATTTAAACTGCATTATTTGTGGTCTATACCCCATACTGTAAGGGGTTCAGGCAATAAATTTAAATGACTAACAGCTTATAAATGTAGCTGCATAACGGACTCAAGCTGTGCAACCGGAGCGCAGTGTTAGGCGACCTAGCTGGACGATGGAAGTGAACAGACCTCCATGACTTGAATCAAGCCACGATCGATGGTGAAGCGATGACCAACCCGCTCATCAGCAACCACGCTTCCAGCCAGATCGCGCACGACTTGGTGCACATCGACCAAAATCCGCCCGCCCTCCTCTGGGTGAAAGGCACTAGGCTCCACATGGGGATCGATCTCGCTCCATTGCTCCGTCCAGTAAGCGCGGACTTCTTCATGTCCACGGACAAAACCGCCTTTGAACGCTCGCGGCCAAGCCACGTCCGCAGTCATGAGGGCGAGGGCGGCGTTGATGTCTCGCGCGTTGAAAGCAGCGTAGGCCGCGCGTAACAATTCGATTTCTGATGCAGGTTGATTTAACATAAAATATCTCAAATGGATTCTATACAAAATCCGTCGCCGAACTTCCTATCTAATTTTTTGAACTGGCAAACTCCCCGGTTGTACAGTCAAATTAACTATTTGCCCGTTGCGATTAATCTCCATTTGCAACAGGCCGCCAACCTTAGCATTTTGCACGAACTCCTGAACAGCTTCCGACTGAATAATCGGCTGATTGTTAAGCTTTTGAATCACATCTCCAGCCCGCAAACCTGCCGCCGCTGCGGGAGAATTAGGAACAACACTCACAATAGCCACACCCCGATCGACTGCAACTCGCAGATTACTGTTAGCATTGCCATTAATTTGCTGCTTAACTTCAGGAGTCAGCGTCGCCATTTCAATGCCCAAATAAGCGTGTTCGACTTTCCCCGTCGAAATCAGTTGCTGCGCTACCTGTTGCGCCGCCTTAATCGGAATTGCAAAGCCCAATCCTTGAGCTCCTTGAATAATCGCCGTATTCATCCCAATAACTTCCCCCGAAGCATTCAGCAGCGGGCCGCCGGAATTCCCCGGATTGATTGCAGCGTCTGTTTGAATAAAACCGATCCGCTTGTCGGGTACGCCCACATCAGAGCTCGATCGCTCCGTAGCGCTAATAATCCCCGCAGTTACGGAATTGTCCAAACCCAAAGGATTGCCGATCGCGATCGCCCATTCCCCAGGCAACAGCTTATCAGAATTGCCGATCGCCACCACAGGCAGAGCATTCGCCTCAATCTTCACCACAGCCACATCCGTCACCTGATCCGCCCCCAACACCCGCCCCTGATAGCTGCGGCCGTCCCTGAGAGTTACACTTACCGTATCTGCACCCTCTACAACGTGAGCATTCGTCAGAATCACGCCGTCAGCCCCGATCACAAAACCCGAACCAGTGCCCCGTTCAATCCCGCCCCGGCCGCCCGAATTCGGTTGTCCACCAAAAAAATCCTCCGGCGAAACACCTTTATTTCCCGGTCTCACCTTGCGCGAAGCATCAATCCGCACCACCGCCGGGCCAACTTTTGCCACCGCAGCCACAATAAAATTCACATTAGCCCCGTCGCCCGACAAGGGAATCGGCGACAAGACTTTGCTAGCTTGAGGCTTAGTATTAGCAGGCACTTGCAATCTCGGTTCCAGCGCCCTTTGTCCCGAATCGCCCGAATTTGCACGTAATTGAGAAACCGACAGCCGATCGCCCAACATGGCCGCTGCTGCTCCCGTTACCAGCAGCAATATGTAAATTGCTGGTTGCTTCCAAAATTTGCCAGTAGAACTCTTCATCGCTACGTTTTAAGGCTTTCCTGCCAAATTTAAATACTTGCCTAGCAGCTCTTCGATACCTGCTATATCGCCGCAGAGCCACAAAATTTTTGGGCGATCGGCAGACTCCCTTAAACTTTAACATTCAGCTTCTCATTTTGGATTTTGGATTGCCGATTTTCGCTGATTTTGCTAAGAGATACGGTTGAAACCGCCCAATCTTGGCCGCTCTAGCTTCCCAACCACTAACTCGACTAAACTGAACAGTCTGGACATGAAAATCTCTTAAATGCCGATCGGCAAAGGTAAGCAGTGGACATTACCCTCGAAAGTCTGTGGAATCAGATACTTGAACGTCTCCAGGTACAACTGAGCAGACCTAGCTTTGAGACGTGGATCAAAACTGCCAGGGCCGAACAACTCGAAAATAACTGTTTGATTGTCAGCGCCCCCAACCCCTTTGCTCGCAATTGGTTGCAGAAATATTACAGAGAAATCCTTGCCGATGCAGTCGCAGAAATTCTCGGCTATCCCGTAGAAATCTACTTGACAGTTGCCGGGGGAAACGAAACAGGCGGCAGCAACGACTCCGCCATGATTTGGCCATCCCCGATCGCCGATCGCCCCGAAAGCCACTCGCTACACCCACCTAAACCAGCCCATTTAAACCCCAAATACGTATTTTCCCGCTTTGTCGTCGGTTCCAACAACCGCATGGCTCACGCAGCATCCCTCGCCGTAGCCGAGTCTCCGGGCCGAGAATTCAATCCCCTATTTTTGTGTGGCGGCGTTGGTTTGGGGAAAACTCATTTGATGCAGGCGATCGGTCATTATCGCTTAGAAATCGACCCCAATGCCAAGATTTTTTACGTTTCTACTGAGAAATTTACCAACGATTTAATCGCCGCCATTCGCAAAGATAGTATGCAAACTTTCCGCGATCACTATCGAGCAGCGGATGTTTTATTAATAGATGATATCCAATTTATAGAAGGCAAAGAATACACCCAAGAAGAATTTTTTCACACTTTTAACACCTTACACGAAGCCGGAAACCAAGTAGTGTTAGCTTCCGATCGCCCGCCGCAGCAAATTCCCCGCCTGCAAGAGCGTTTGTGTTCCCGATTTTCCATGGGATTAATTGCCGATATTCAATTGCCAGACTTGGAAACGCGGATGGCAATTTTGCAGAAAAAATCTGAATATGAAAATATGAGGCTGCCGCGAGATGTCATAGAATACATTGCTTCTAGTTACACTTCCAATGTGCGGGAATTAGAAGGAGCTTTGATTCGGGCAGTAGCATATCTTTCAATTACCGGTTTGCCGATGACCGTGGAGAATATCGCCCCGGTTTTGAACCCGCAAACTGAAACCGTAGAGGCGACTCCCGATGCAGTAATTGCAGTTGTGGCTGAGGTGTTTGATGTTTCTGTGGAAGACTTGAAGGGTGTTTCCCGCAGGCGAGAAATTAGCTTTGCTCGTCAAATCGGGATGTATTTAATTCGGCAGCACACTACTTTGAGTTTGCCGAAAGTTGGCGAAGTGTTCGGCGGCAAGGATCACACGACTGTGCTTTACAGTTGCGATAAAATTGCTCAGTTGCGGAACACAGATCCAACTTTAGCCCAAACTTTGCGTCAATTGAGCGATCGAATTAACGTTATTAGCCGCAAAACTTAAAGCCCGATCGACCCCGCCTGTGGAAAAACCTGTGGAAAATTAGCCCTCATAGTGTGGAAAACTTTACTCGATCGCCCAAAACAGTTTTTGTGGGAAAATGGAAGAGCGATCGACTTTAGCCAGCTTTTCCACAAGTTTTCCACAGGCATTTACGAGCTACAACTCAAGCACAATAAGCAATTATTTTATTTTTCCACAGTTTCCACAGGGCGATCGCACAAAAATAATTCAATAAAAAAAAACTGTTCCGCCAACTGCCAACTCTTCCTGGTTGCTTCGGTAAACTCTCAACTGACAACTGACAACTGCCAACAGACAACTGTCAACTGTCAACTGTCAACTGTCAACTGTCAACTGTCAACTGCCAACTGCCATCAGCTTTCTGTGATACCATTTGTTTCTGTTTCAAATCCGGTTAATTAACCTTCCTCCCATGAAATTGGTTTGCACCCAAAGTGACCTCAACGCCAACCTCTCGTTGGTAAGTCGAGCCGTTCCCTCCCGCCCGACACATCCGGTACTAGCCAACGTGCTCTTAGTAGCGGATGAGGAAAATCAGCGGGTTAGCTTGACAGCTTTCGATCTCAGTTTGGGAATTCGCACCAGCTTTGCAGCAGAAGTGACTGGCGGCGGCAGTTTTACCATACCCGCGAAATTGCTCAACGATATTGTTTCCAGACTCCCAGGCGGAGAGATTACTTTAGAAGACGAAGCCGGGGATACCGTAGCTTATCTCACTTGCAGTTCTGGCAGCTACCAAGTCAGAGGCATGGGCCCAGAAGAATTCCCAGAATTGCCCGCAATCGAAGCCGGAACAATCCTCAAATTGCCGCCCGAAGCCTTGATAGAAGGACTCAAAGGAACTTTATTTGCTACTAGCCCCGACGAAGCAAAACAGGTACTGGCAGGCGTGCATTTAAAGGTACTCAAAGATTGCCTAGAATTTGCAGCGACAGACGGCCACAGATTGGCAGTAGTTCAAACTGCAAATGAAAAAACCGAAGGTGAAGAAAGCGCAGAAGAATTTGAAGTGACAGTTCCCGCTAAAGCATTGCGGGAAGTAGAAAGAATGCTCGTGATGCGGCAGTGGACTGAACCTGTTACCCTGCATTTTGAACATGGTCAAGTAGTGTTTGAATGGGCCGACCAACGCCTGACAACTCGCACCTTAGAAGGGCAATATCCCGCCTATCGGCAGTTGATTCCGCCGTCTTTTGAGCGGCAAATTACCCTAGAAAGGCGATCGCTCTTAGCAGCAGTCGAAAGAATTGCAGTGTTTGCCGACCAAAAAAATAATATCCTCAAATGCAGCATCGACGAAGAAAATCAGGAAATCACTTTGTCGGTAGATGCTAAAGATGTCGGCTGCGGCAAAGAGTCACTTCCAGCGCAGATTTCGGGAGAAAGCATAGATATTGCTTTCAACGTGAAATACTTAATTGACATTTTGAAAACAGCTCAGTCTCCCGAAATTCAACTGCAATTAAACGGTGCTCTTGCTCCTGTAATTTTTCAACCTTTGGGCGGAGTCAATGCTACATTCTTAGTGATGCCAGTTCAGCTTCGAGCTTAATCAGTCCCGAACGCAGAACTGATATTTGTAAGGTGCGCGCGGGCGCACCTTACCGCCATAAAAAAACCCGGTTTCTGAGTCTAGAACTTCATCCCAGACAGCATTTAAATCAAGGGCAACAAAATTTCAAATTCCGTTCCCGTACCTGGCGTTGAATGCAAATTCAACTTACCTTTATGCTTCTCCGTCACAATTTGATGAGTAATTGCCAACCCCAAACCCGTACCTTTCCCAGCAGGTTTAGTGGTGAAAAATGTATCAAAAATCCTGCGCTGAATTTCTGGCTTAATTCCCGGCCCGTTATCGGCAATTCTGATTGCTATCCAAGCGTTATTTGAATTTGTCTCCGCCGCTTCCGGGCCCGATTCGCCATTTTGGCTGGCGGATGATAGCAATTTTGCATTTTGTCCTCCCAAAACATAATTTTGAAGTAATTCCGAATTCACGAAGTCTCCGTCAGAACTATCTATTACCTCAGTTTCAATCGTAATCGCAGGTACAAAACCTGTTTCTCCTTTTACCTCTTCCAAAGCATCGATCGCATTGCTGACGATATTCATAAATACCTGACTCAACTGACCAGAATAACACTTGACCAAAGGCAAATCCCCATATTTTTTAACTACTTTAAACCCGTACTTCAGACGGCTTTTCATAATTAGCAGCGTACTGTCAATACATTCGTGGAGGTTAGCTTCTTTCAAGTGAGTTTCGTCCATGTGAGAAAAGGTGTGCAGGCTGGTGACAAGTTCCCTCAATCTCTCTGATGAAGCCTTCATACTTTTGATAATTTCCAGCCAATCTTGTTGCAAAAAATCAAATTCTATGTTTGCTTTGAGTGCGTCAATTTGTTCGTTAGGGCCGACAATTTGCTCGTAAGCCGACAGCAACTCCATAATGTCTTTCGAGTAGTTAGACAAAAAGCCTAGATTTCCGCTGATGCAGGTGACAGGGTTTCTAATTTCGTGAGCGACTCCAGCTACCATTTGCCCCAAACTGGCTAATTTTTCGGTTTGAATTAGTTGAGATTGAGTTTGTTGCCTCAGCAATTTTGTCGCTAATTCGTGAATGTTTGACTGCGCTACTAACAGTTCGCGTACATCTACCAAAGTATAAGTTTGGGGCGATACTTGAACCACAATCGGCTCGTAAAGCAGTTCTTTCGAGCGCTGCAGAGACTTCCGGGCTGCATCCACAATTAAAGTATTGCTGGGAAAAATCAAAGTCTCAATTTCAGCAAAACGGTATAAAGCCTTCACAGGTCGTTTTAAAAATAATTCTCTTCCAAAAGGACGGCTGAGAAATTCTAAAAATCTCCGCCGGGAAATCATGCCGACAAATTCACCTTGATTTGTCAAAATGACTCCCGGTAACAGCGGATTAATTTCTAACATCTGGGAAATTTTCATCCCGAAATCCATAGCTTCTACTTGAAAATCGTAAAGCGATAATTCTTGGAGAGTAGAGTCTAAGCGAAGTTCTCCAGAGTCACCTTCGGACGCGGGTTGGACTGGTCTTTCTACGCAGGAAGTATTTAACATAAATTCATCAGCACGCTTTTTTGGTTTTTTATTTGCCAGCAGGCATTCAGCTACCAAAGCTCAGTCGGTGAGTAGCTGAGTGCTTTGGCCGACATCCCTCTGGCAAACAGCATTTTAAATTACACAAAAAACTTATGGTGGAAAATGGGATTTTACCACTCCAAGTATTAGGCAAGTTTGAGGATGACCGAGATAGATGCGCCTTCGTAATTATGCCTGACTTTATTTTATATCGGCTTGAGGCGTATTAACTATTATTTGGAGTATTTAACTATTAGTTAACCTTGGGCTAAAACCTTAACCTGTTCTTAACGATAACCCGAACTTACTGAAAATTATCATTAATTGATGATACAGGGAAATCATAATTTCGCGATTCTCAAATACCCCCGCTAGGTTTGCCCATAGAGTCTCGCCGTCTAAACAAGCTTGCCACTTTCATTATGTTTTCCTTGGAAAAAGCCGATAGAACGCCATATTTGGCGACACTTGAACTAATTAAATTTTCGTTAATCTTTCCCATTATTAGCGCCAATATAATTAAGAATAATCCTGTTTTTTCAGAACAATATAGAATTAATTTGAACGACCATTATTCTAATATTGAAATATAGAGATTGTAGGCGAGCATTGCTAGGGAACCGACATTGCCGTGTCCGGTGATGGAAGCTACAACTTTTAATGGTTGCTATAACATTGAGGACGATCGCCAAAAAGTTTCAACGGAATTTTAAACTTAGTGCTGTGCAGCAGGTATGATCGACAGGGACTCAGCCAAATACGTGAAACTAAATACCAATTTACCAGTAGGCGATCGATGCAACCAGCTATAACGAATCAGTTAAACAATGCTTTTACCCTTTTTCTCAGCTTGTTAGTAGAAGCAATACCTTTTCTGCTGTTGGGAGTTTTATTCTCAGGTTTACTGCTGGGGTTTGTAGACGAACGCAAACTCGTATCTCGCATCCCGCGAAACCCGCTGCTGGCGGCTTTGATGGGTAGTTCGATCGGCTTTTTGTTTCCCGTGTGCGAGTGCGGTAACGTGCCCGTAGCCCGCAGGTTGCTGATGCAGGGAGTACCCGCACCAGCGGCGATCGGCTTTTTACTTGCGGCCCCCACCATCAATCCCGTGGTAATTTGGGCGACTTGGACGGCATTTCGCGATCAGCCAGAAATTGTAGTTTTGCGGGTAGTCTTTTCTCTGGTAATAGCCACAATTATCGGCTGGGTGTTCAGTGTTCAAGCCGACTTGCGCCCTCTGTTACACCCCTCTGTAGCCCGCGCGATTCCCCTCCCAAAACCAGAGTTTTCCGAACAAAACCTCGCCCTAGCCAATACTCCGCTACTGTTGCAGTCGGGAACATTTATGCTCGGTCAGGGGGGTGCAGTGCCGATCGAATCTTTGCTAAAAGATGACTGGAAGCCTTTACAAACAGGCAAAACAGACAAAACCTCGAAACGTTCATCTATGTTTCACCCGGTTTCTAAAGAGCGTCTGCGCCTGCTTTTAGATAGTATGGTACAGGAGTTGCGCGAATTGGGAGGAGTTTTGGTCATCGGAAGTGCGATCGCCGCTATCATTCAAGTTGGCGCACCCCGTGAACTAATTCTCAACCTCGGTCAAGGCCCCGTTTCCTCGATTCTCGCTATGCTGCTATTAGCCGCGGTCGTATCGATTTGTTCTACAGTAGATGCTTTTTTTGCCCTGTCTTTTGCAGCCACATTTACCAGCGGTTCGCTGTTAGCATTTCTCGTTTTCGGGCCGATGATTGACCTCAAAGGTATCGGTTTAATGCTATCTATTTTTAAAGGTAGAGCCGTAATTTACTTAATGATTTTGGCAGCTCAGTTAACCTTTTTAATGACTCTCGCTGTCAACTTGTATCTAGGTTAAAATTAGCCCGGATGCACAACTAAGAATAGATTCCCAATGACCAATGACCAATGACCAATGACTCTTAAAAAATGAACCTTAAAAAATTTAGCCCCTGGCTGGATGCCCTAGCTATCTTAGGATGGGGAATATTACTCCTCAAATATTGGATCACCGGCAAATTAAGCATTCTGATTCACCCCAATTACTTTGGCTTGACTGTAGCCGGAGGAATCGGCTTAATGGTGATTGGTGGATCTAAAATTTGGGAACTCTTAAAGCTCGATCGCGCCAAGCAGCAATTAAAGCAATCGCGGACATCCCCAGCCAATAAATCTCCCAGAATCACAGAAGTTGAACACGTTACTTTATTTCCCCCCAGCATCGGCAGCACCTTAATGCTGAGCGTCGCATTAATCGGTTTAGTAGTAACGCCCCGCACATTTACCAGCCAGACAGCACTGGAACGAGGCCTCACCGAATCTCTGCCCATCACTAGACTGCAACCACAAGAATTTCGCAATATTACAAAGCCTGAAAGGCGATCGCTCGTGGAATGGGTGCGGCTGTTAAATTTTAATCCAGAACCAGATACATACAGAGGTCAAAAAGTCAAGGTTCAAGGATTTGTAATTCACCCGCCCAATATCGCAGAACAATATATGTGGATCGGGCGTTTCATCATTACCTGCTGCGCGGCGGATGCCTATCCGATCGGGTTGCCTGTCAAATTAGCGATCGGTCAAAGCCGCGCCTCTTTTCCCCCAGACAGTTGGCTAGAAATAGAAGGAGAAACAATCGTAGAAGAACTACAAGGTAAGCGCAAATTAATCATTCAAGCATCCTCCCTCAAACCAATTTCCGAACCGAAAAACCCTTATGATTATTAGACAAGGAGCAACTAGGGGATCAAATTGTACCTTTGAGATTACGGGATGAGCATTCCGGGCATATTCCTGTCTACGTAAATTAAGATACGGTAAATTCAACTACAACATTGGCAGCAGCATCCTGTAACAGTTGCCAATAACAAATTCAGCAACTAGACTCATAATTAGGAAATAAGCTTAGAGTATATGTCATCAGAAAAAAAATTAGCTATCAAAGGCGCATTCTGGACGATCGCCAGCTATGGAAGCAGTCAAATTATCCGATTTGCCAGCAACCTAATTTTGACCCGCCTGCTTTTGCCCGAACTATTTGGTTTGATGGGTCTAGCCTACGTTTTCATCACAGGTGTCCACCTATTCACAGACATAGGTTTGGGCCCAAGTATCATTCAAAACAAGCGCGGGAACGAGCCAGAATTTCTCAACACCGCTTGGACAATGCAAGTTCTTCGCAGCTTGTTTGTGTGGTTGTGTTTAATGATAATCACCTGGCCAGTTGCTAACTTCTATGAAGAGCCCCGTCTCCTGTGGTTGCTTCCCTGCATAAGTATAAATACCCTAATAGGAGGATTCAAATCCACTTCTGTATCCACCCTCGAACGCAAAATGAGCGTCAAGCAAGTAGTGCTTTTTGAGTTGGTCATACAGGCAATTTCTACTACAGTGATGGTTGTATGGGCTTTTTTCCATCCCACAATCTGGGCCATCCTCATCGGCGGTTTTGCTAACTCTATAATAGAGTTAGTATGGAGCCATTTTTTGATTCCCGGCAAGTCAAACCGCTTCGCTTGGGATAAAGAAGCCGCTAGAGAAATATTTTCTTATGGAAAATGGATATTTTTATCTACGATTTTATTTTTTCTGTGCTCTCAAGCCGATCGCCTAGTTCTAGGGAAAATCTTTACTTTAACAATGTTGGGCATTTACGGCATCGCTTTTACCCTCGGCGATATGCCGCGCCAAGTGATCATCGCCCTCGCAGGTAGGGTAATTTTTCCCTCTATTTCGATGCTAGCAGACTTGCCTCGTGAGGAATTGCGCGCCAAAATCATCAAAAACCGCAACTTGATTCTGATACCTTTGGCTATAGGCTTAGCAATTTTTGTGAGCTTTGGAGATCAACTAATTTTAACACTGTACAGGAAAGAGTATATCGCAGCATCTTGGATGATGCCAATCTTGGCTTTAGGTATCTGGCACACTACTCTCCACAATTTGATGGGTTCTTGTTTGTTAGCTGTCGGAAAATCTCAGTACGGAGCTATGGGCAATCTGGCAACTTTCTTGAGTATTGCTATTGGCATCCCAGTAGGATATCATTTCATGGGTAATTTAGGTGCTGTGATTGCTGTAGCTGTCGGGGATCTTCCTACTTATTTAGTAACTACCTACGGTCTTTGGAAAGAAGGGCTAACTTGTTTTTGGGAGGATATGAAGTTGACAGCACTGTTTTTAGGGGTACTAGCAATCATACTTGGTGTGAGAATGTCTCTGGGTGGCGGGCTACCGATCGATAAAATTTCACCGATGGATTTAATACCTATCAATCAACTGTTTCAGTAAACAAAAAGGAGCATCCTCAATATTAATGGAACGGCGACTTGCATTCGCAGCGCCTATCCCACCCCTAAAAGGAACGGGCTGGCTGCGCAGTTAAGAATTGTCAGTTGAATTCAGTCATGGATACACCACAACTTTCAGAAACCGGGTTGTTTGCCAAAATACAGAGGTGACAGCCTTTATCATGGTAAAAAAAAAACTGGTTTCTGAGGGTCGGGAGTGCGTCCGGGACTGTAAAATTTAAGAGGGAAAATTTGGCAATTAATTTTCAGCAGCAAGAGGAGAGAAAGATTTATGAATATTTTTAACAAAAAATTTAATCCTTCATTCTTCGGTATTCTGCCATTCAAACAGCCGATCGACCGCACGGCGATTTTCCTGATCCTACTGCTGAGCGTCTTAATGGGACTGCTGCTGCTGAGTGGCGATCGCACAGCGCCCAGAGTGCGAGAATTTAGCTGGGAAAACAAACAAATCGGCGCCGCAGATACCGGCTTTATTCTCAACTTCTTTCGGCCGATGAACCACTCCACCGTCGAGGAAAACTTAAAGCTAGAACCGCCACTCCCCGGTAAATTTAGCTGGGCTGGCCGCCGTATGGCTTACACCCTCAAAGATCCCGTACCCTACGGCGTTACCTACACAGTAAAACTCGCCGGCGCAACCGACAAGTATTTCGGAGAAAACAACCAATATAAAGGCACGCCAATGCAGCCGTTTAGCAGTTCCTTTCGCAGTCGCGATCGAGCTTTTGCTTACATCGGTGTCCAAGGCGAAACAGAAAGCAGATTAATGCTAGTCAATCTCACCAGCAGCGACTCGAAACCGATACCGCTGACTCCCAAAGATTTAGTTGTCACCGATTTTAAACCGTATCCAGACAGCGATCGCATTTTATTCTCAGCCACAGATCGATCGATCGCCCGTACTGGCGGCACCCTAAATCAAGAACTATTTACAGTCACCACCGGCCTCAATCCCCAATCCCCCGGATCGGAAGCCCAACCAGCGCAACCAGCAGGTAGAATCGACAAACTCTTAGACTCCAAAGATTACCAAAACCTCAAATTCGACCTCTCAGCCGACGGAAAAATCATCATTGTCCAGCGCCTCAACCGCCGCAATCCCGGCGATTTCAGTCCTTGGATTTTGTCAGAAAAAGTGGCGCCCAAACCCTTGGAAAATCAACAAGGCGGAGATTTTATGATTCGCCCTGACAGCACATCGATGGTAATATCTCAAAAACAAGGATTAGCGATCGTCCCCCTCACACCCGAAGCAGACCCAGTAGAATTTTTGCCAAAATACGAACAAGTATTAGGCATGGCCCGCGACAACTCCGCCGCCGCCTACGTTAAATACAACAGCGACTTTACTCGATCGCTCTTTATCTTAGACAACCAAGGCGCAGAACAAGAAATATTGCGGATTCCCGGCAGCATCATCGCCGTTTATTTCGACCCCCGCAAAAACAAAGACAATCAATTCCAGCGTCTCTACTGCTTGTTAGCCCAACGCCTCGAAACAGAAAGCTACAAAGAACAGCCTTTCATCGCCGCCATCGACCTCAAAAAAGAAGGCACTCGTTTAGTAGGAACCATCAAACCGCTGCTAATTTTGCCCAACCAATTAGATACCCAAATCAGTTTATCTCCCGACGGACTGGCATTAATTTTCGATCAATCAGTCACAACAGCAAAACCCACAGCAGGAGACAGTCCCCGCAATGATAGCGGACAGTCGATCGCCACCAGCCGCCTCTGGCTGCTACCCATATTAGAAATACCCGCAGACAGTTCTCCCGCAAAAGTACAGCCAGAAGAACTGCCCTTTGCTGGCTATCATCCCCGCTGGCTACCCTAAATCGATTTTCGACTGGCGATTTTCGATTGAGTTGATACTAGGGGATACTGGTAAAATGTCACAAACTTTGACAATAAAAATCTAAAATCTAAAATTGCCATGACTCCCGAAGAAATTAGCAATACCCTTAAAGACTTATTCGGCGAAAATGTTGAGAAGCCAGCCCCTACTTCTTGGCAAGTACAAACCCCGAAATTTCGCCTCTTAGTCCTGCTTTCAGAAGACGAAACTTGGCTGCGGATTTTGCTACCCATCGCCGATGCCGAAGAAGCTCAACCGTTTTTCGATCAACTGCTAGAAGCTAACTTTGACACCACCCTGGAAACTCGCTACGCCATACATCAAAACGTTTTGTGGGGAGTATTTCAGCACAGTTTCGCCACACTCGCCGCCCCAGATTTCTCGGCCGCCATCGCCAGACTGCTAACTTTGCAAGAACGAGGTTTGTCCGACTTTTTCGGCGGTTTGATCGAAAGCCGAATCCGTCAAATCATCAAAGCTGCCAAGATGCAGGGACAGTCCATAGAAACTACCCTTCAGACTTTAGACCGTTTCTACGCAGAGGGATTGATGGGCGAAATGGAACTTGGGCGAGAGTCTCGCGAACAGACTCTCGCCGCTTGGCGCTATCAACTAGAACGCCTCTGGCCGGAGGTGGAACCCTGAAACGATTTTAGATGTTAGATTTTAGATGTTAGATTTTAGATGTTAGATTTTAAAATTGCAGAGTCAATTACCCGTCATCAATCGGAGTACCGATATGATGAGGGCTTGTATCTACGCTCCACCGCAATCCTGAAAACCTTTGCAGGATATCAGCTTTAGTTTCATTGCGCGACACATCGGGGGATACTGACAAGCTCCCCGTACTCGTCCAGTCTTGCCGAACGAGCAACGTTCTCATTGCAATGTTTCGCGCCCCAACCAAATCAGCGTGTAATTTATTACCACAACATTCACAGCTAAACATTAGCCCCTTGTTCGGTCGATTAGCCTTCGAGGTATGCCCACATTTGGGGCAACTTTGAGAAGTATAATGTGCTGGAATTTTGGTCGCTAAACTGCCAATCAAATTAGCTTTGTAGTCGATATAGCCGTGCAATTCGGCAAACGACCATTTAGCCTTGTTTCGATTCGCCCTGCGCTGTTTCTTGCTTGCTTTCTTGCCAGACTTGGACTTAGTTCTGTCACGGATTCCGGTCAAGTTCTCTAGTCCAATCAAGCTATTAGGTTGGGCAATATCTTTGCTTATTTGGTGGTTTACGTCAGCGATAAACCGTCTCTCCCGTCCCGACAATGCGATTAGTCGTCGCTTCGCCGAACGGGTGTCTTTACGCTGTAAACTTCTCCGAGCCTTCTGATATTGGTTAGCCTTGTGTCGAGACGCTTTACCAGAATAGAATATAGACTTATTGTTCAGGTCTGTTTCTACTGCTAGGTATCTCATCCCAACATCAACACCAGAGATTCGAGTAATAGACGTTGGCTCGATATCTGGTAGTTCAATTTCAATACTTACCATTAAGTAGTAAGTCTTGGAAGAACGCTGGTAAACTATCTTTGCTGCTCCAATATTAGGGCAGACTTTAATTAAGTTTAGGTGCTTATTCCAGCCTTCGTAAGGTACAAAAATCCGACCGTTTAGCGTTCCAATACTGACTTGCTGGTCAGATTTGAACGAGTAGTCTCGCTGATAATTCAAGGTCACAGTCCGCGATGCGTATCTTGGAGCTTTGTCAAGCCCCTTAAAACGCTTCTTGGTATGTCCTTTTTTGATCGCTTCATTGTTCTGCTTGACCTTGGTCAATAAGGATTTAAGCGTTGCCGCCACCTGTCTGGGAACGTTACACGCCATCTGTGCGCCTAACCTAAACTCGGAACGCAGGTGACTGTAGACAAGCTTCTGCAATTTAGCACCATTACTAGACTTGCTATTTTTAAAAGCGACCATAGCAGTATAGTTCAAGGCATCACGGTAAGCCAGCGCGGTATCACGCACCGCCAACTTCTGTTCGGCGGTGAGATTTAACTTTAGCTTCGCGGTGATAACTTGATTCATGGCTTCAACAAACTCTGCGACTACTATACCTGTTGAAGTTTGAAAAAGCAACCATGTTGGAAATAAATCTTGTTCGTTCGCGAGTGCCCCGCCTAGAGTGTCGGAAGCTGCGCTTGTCGATTTTATTGGCGGTGCACAAGCGTCACTCGCTTGTCCGACCCGCCACCAACCGAGGCGGTATGGTGGGGGAATCCTGCTGATCTAGTTGAAAGAATTGCAGATTAAAGAATTGCAAAAAACTGACGACCATCGGAGGTTGGAAACTTGCCTGCATTTGCGTTCTTGCTTAAATGCGTAAATCTGCCGATTTTTGCCTCCGTCTTGACCGTTTGGATCTCAAGTCTCTTAGACGATCGCATCCGCGCCCTCAATCCCTCGATCAATGCCCGTATATTCACCCATCCCCGCTATCGCTGTTCTCCAATTCCCTACCAGCACCGAAAAATGATATAATAAATTACAAAAATCCCTTGATAAATTTTTAATAGTTTCGGAAAACACGCAATCGCAGGGTATATCATGGTAAAAAGCTGACAGCAGAGCTCCGTAAGTTCCACAAAAGCTTCGATTGTTTAACATTGATTTAGAAATAAAATCTTTAGCAGACAATGCCTGGGCGATCTGGATTTTCCCATTGGGTGCTGTTGTAGTTTGACCAATTAGCAATTACTTGCTACCAATTACCCTTTACCAATTAATAGCAACTTAACTTATCCATCAATACAAAATTTAACAGGGGTTTCATCTATGTTTGCTGTGCATCAGATTAGCTCGGAGTTATCAGTGTTGCATATACCTGAGATTTGTACTTGGAATATCTCGTTAGAATCAACTCTCCTCGACCTGCCGCTCTACAACTGTCAAATTGACTTAACCCAACAAGCAAAAGAAGTAGCCCAGGCTTTTGAAGGAAATTCCATGCTTCCCGGCGTCATTTTGACCGAGCGGGGTAATTTTGCCGGCATGATATCCAGGCGTTATTTTTATGAAAAAATTAACAGGCGCTACGGGTTAGAAATGTTTTTTAAGCGACCGATAGAGGTCTTGTACAGATTTTCCAAGCAAGAGCTGCTGATGCTTCCCGGCAGTAAATTAATAGTAGAAGCCGCCTCGGAATCTCTTTATAGGTTAGCAGAATTAGTCTACGAACCCGTAGTAGTGGAAGTTGCACCCCAGACTTACAAACTGTTAGACGCACACCAATTAATGGTCGCTCAATCCAGAATTCACCAAATCACAAATAAGTTGCTCCAAAAACAAACCCAAGCCAAACTCATCCAAACAGAAAAAATGGCGAGTTTAGGCAGAATTGTAGCAGAAGTAGCTCACGAAATTAGAAATCCGCTGAACTGTATTTGGGGAAATTTGACTTTTCTGCTGTCCTATTTTGAAAATTTGCTTCAACTCATGTCGGCTTATCAAGAAGAATATCCGGAACCGTGTCCTCGAATTGATGCCCTCAAAGAAGAAATAGAATTTGATTTTTTAGAAGAAGATTTGCCAGTCACCTTAGAAGGGATGAAGTTGGGAGCCTCGCAATTGCTAAACATAGTTAACGGGCTGCACCACTTCTCTCACATGGACGAGACAAAGCCCGTGGAGATAGACATTCACGAATGCTTGGATGTGACGCTGTTAATTCTGAAAAACCGATTAAAAAATGGCATAAAAGTGGTAAAAAAATACGACTATCTGCCGCTAGTTAGCGGTTACTCCGGTCAGTTGAGTCAGGTGTTTTTGAATTTGTTGGTTAACGCTCTCGACGCCCTGACAGAGTATGTAGCCGATCGCGAACTAGATACAGAGTGCGCGGACAACTGGCAGCCACAAATCCAAATTACGACTAAAGTGGTAGAAACCGCAGAGGGCCAGTGGGCGGCCATTGGGATAGCCGATAACGGGCCTGGCATTCCCCCAGAAAATCAGCAGCACATATTTGAGACATTTTTTACCACGAAACCCGCAGGCAAAGGCAGCGGTATGGGGCTGGCTATCTGCCATCAAATCGTCACAGAAAAGCACGACGGTCAACTGAATTTGCGATCGCAACTTGGCAAGAACACCGAATTTGAAATTCTCCTGCCAATAATTCGCAAAACATGATTAACTCAAGAACTGTCTCCAGGTTCGCTCAAAAAAGTGAAATGATAGGCTAGCTTAGCATTATGTTTTCATTTCAATTTCCAGCGTGTTTCGGCAACTAAAATTTCCAGTGGCAAATACATTCAGTTCCAAACTACTTAGCCCTTCTCTCTCCGAAGGCAGAAATCAAGACCTTTCCCTAGAGTCTACCCTGGGGGATTTGCCCCTGTATCACTTTCAGGTTAAATCGAGCTACTTGGCCGTCGCAGTTGCCGAAATATTTGAACAGCATCCCCTAGTGCCGGGAGCCGTATTGCTGGAAGCAGGAGAGTTGGCTGGCATGATATCCCGCAGGCAACTGCTGGAATATTTGCTCAAACCCCAAGGCCCAGAGCTATTTTTGCACCTGCCGCTGAAAGTTCTCTACAGTTACGCTCGCGTCGAAATATTATTGCTTGCAGAGAATACAACCATTTTGACAGCAGCTCCACAAGCTCTGCGTCGATCGCCCGAATTGCAGTCAGAACCCATCGTAGTCCAAATCGACGACCAATCTTATCGGCTCTTAGACCCTCACGCATTAAACATCGCCTACTGGCAAATTCGCGGCATCGAAACCCAAGTCCGCTACGAAAGAGCCCAAACACAAATGATTCAAAGCGAAAAAATGGCTAGTTTAGGCCGTTTAGTCAACGGAGTCGCCCACGAAATTTTAGATCCAGTAGGCTTTATTTGGGGTAATTTAACCTACGTCAGTGACTACAGCAAAAACTTAATGGAGTTGCTCTCAGTTTACGACGCGCACTGTACCAATCCCCCGCCAGAAATAGCACGGCTCAAAGAAGAGATAGACTATGACTTTTTGCAAAGCGATTTCCTCAGAACAGTTGGCAGCATCAAAGCCGGAGCCGAACGTTTGAGCAAGTTAGCAAGCAGTTTGCAAAACTTCTGCCACATCGACGATGTTTATCCCAAACCGGCAGACTTGCACGCCAATATAGATAGCATACTATTGCTGCTAAAAAGTCATTTGACGAGGGAAATCAAAGTAGTGAAAAACTACGGCTATCTGCCGCCAGTACCGTGCTATGCAGGACAGCTTAACCAAGTATTTATGAATATTTTGACCAATGCTATTAATACATTAATTAACCAAGCAGTCGGTCAAGAATTGGCGAAAGAGTTCAACGGTGGAGGAATCAGAGACTTCGATCGCCAGCCTCAGATTGACATTGTGACTCAAGTATGCTGTCCAGAATCTGCGATCGACTTGGACAAACTTCACGAGCGCTGGGTTTCGATTCGCATAGCAGATAACGGCCCAGGAATGTCACCTAACAAGTACAAAAAAATCTTAGAATCCTTCTCTACCGAAAAACGCGCCCTGAAAGAAACCAGCTTAGCCGTTAGCTATCAAATCGTGACGGGAAAACACGGCGGTGCATTCAGAATGCGATCGGAATTAGGAATTGGCACCGAATTTGAAATATTGTTACCCTTAGCTTAAAGTAGTCAGTAGTCAGTAGTCAGTAGTCAGTAGTTATTGGTTATTGGTTATTGGTTATTGGTTATTGGTTATTGGTTATTGGTTATTGGTTATTAATTATTATGAAAAATACTGCTACATCTAAATTAGAGGCAATCTTCTGTAGGGAAACGGCAATGCTGTGTCCCTACCTGAAAACTGCTGTAACAGTCAATAGTCAACAGTCAACAGTCAACCATTATCTAATTGACTGCCGCACATTTTACAAAATCTAGCATTAGCATCGTGTACACACCAACCGCAACCTGTACAAACAGTTTCTACCTGATTAGCCGTTTTAACTAATTGTTTAATCAAATCCCCCAATTGCCAAGGAATCAGAGCAATTCCTGTCAAAATCATCAAAATAGTCAGAAAACGACCAGATTCCGAAATCGGAGTAACATCACCAAATCCCACCGTCGTCATCGTGACAACTGAAAAATAAACAGCATCCAAAAAAGTTCCAAAATTTTCTGGATTTGCCGGATGTTCGACTTGATAAATCAAACCAGAATAAACAAAAATTATTGCCAGCAAAGTAAATAAAATCCGGGAAAAAATCACGCCATCTTCGCTGCTGATGCGAAAAACTGAATTTTTTAATTCCAGAAAGCGGATGAGTCGGAGAATTCTAAACCAGCGAAAAATTCTGATAAAACTGACGTTGACAAATCCCAGCAAAAATGGTAATATTGCCAGCAAATCAATAATTGAAAAAAAACTAAAAATAAATTTAACTCGATTTTCGGCACACCACAGCCGCAATAAATACTCAACTGTAAAAACGATTAAAAGAACAGTATCGAGAGCTTGGAAATTAATTCTAACAGACTCCGAAAGCGGGTAAGTTTCGGCGATGAAGCTGGCGGAAGATAAAAGAATGAGTCCGGTAAGAGTTAAATTGACGGTTCTGCCAATTGGGGTTTCGATGTCTTCGAGATAAAATCCAATTTGCGATCGGGTTAACATAGATGAGATAATTATACCATTTATGAGGTAAGGGAATTATCGCACATGAGTATTCAATTAACTAAGGGTGAAAGGTTCAATCTTTCTAAAGAAGCTCCTGATTTTAATAAAGTTGCGATCGCCCTGGGGTGGCAAGTCAGCCAGACAGCACAAAACTACGACATTGACGCATCAGTTTTCATGTTAGGCGCTGACGGTCGAATTCCAGACGAAAGGTATTTTGTATTTTACAATAACTTGACCTCGCCAGACAGTGCAGTGCGACATTCGGGAGACAACACAACCGGACAAATCGAAGGCGATGACGAGACGGTTTATGTGGATTTGAATCGGATCGATGCCGCTGTCGAAGAAATTGTGTTTGTTGTTACTGTTCACGAAGGACAGGTTAAGAATCAAAATTTTAGTCAAGTTAGAAATGCGTTTATCCGGCTTTACAATTTGGAGACTGGGAGCGAGCTAGTTCGGTATAATTTAAAAGAAGTTTTTGCCAAAGAAACGGCTTTGGAATTTGGGCGATTGTACAAAAAGAATGGTGAATGGAGATTTCAGGCGGTAGGACAAGGATATAATGCTGGGTTGCAAAGTTTTGTGGACAAGTATCATGTTGAGAATGCGGTAAAAAGCACGGAAAATGTGGCTCAGAAGGTTGATGATGCTGAGGTTTTGAGGCGATTTAGCGATCGGGTTGACAAGCAATTGCAGGAAAAATCAGCGGGAGAGTCTGTTGCTAATCCTTTGAAGGCGGATAATGTGGAAGTATATGGGGATGTCGATGATTCTGTTTCAAAAAGTCAGGAACCTGCTATCACTGCTGAGGAATTTTTACGGCGGTATAAAGAGGGAGAACGAGATTTTACAGGGATTAACTTAGCAGGAGTGGATTTGAGCGGAAAAACTCTGGAATCTCCCATTAGTTTAAGTCAAGCCAATCTGAGTAATGCCAACCTGAGTAATGCCAACTTAGCGAAGGCAAACTTGATAGGAGCTAACCTGCAAGGCGCAAACTTGAAATCTACAAACCTACAGCAAGCTGATTTGATTCAAGCTAACTTTAGTGGCGCTAACTTAACTAAAGCAAATTTGAATTACGCAAGACTAATTCAAGCGAATTTAAGTCAAGCCAACTTAAGCGAGACACAATTACATAGTGCAAACCTGACTACAGCTAATTTAAGTAGTGCCAACCTCACTCAGGCAATCTTAAATAACGCTAATTTGATAGGAGCAGATTTAAGTCAAGCCAAAGTAACTAAAGTTAACCTATCTTATGCTGATCTAAGGGGGGTTAAGCTGAATGGGGTAAGTTTAGTTGGAGTCAACCTTGATGGAGCTAACCTGACAAAGGTAAATTTGAAAGTGGTAAGTTTGATCGGATCTAGTCTTGTTCAAGCTAATCTGAGCGGTCAAGACTTGAGTGGCTTAAACCTGTCTGGAGTTAGCTTTTACAATGCTAACTTGAGTGAAGCAAACTTAACTTCAGCAAACCTGTGCGGAGCAAATTTGAGTTATGCAAATCTAGAA
Source organism: Microcoleus sp. A6-C6 (assembly GCF_036705955.1). Taxonomy (NCBI): domain Bacteria; kingdom Bacillati; phylum Cyanobacteriota; class Cyanophyceae; order Oscillatoriales; family Microcoleaceae; genus Microcoleus; species Microcoleus sp. A6-C6. Next base: position 182,371 of record NZ_JAUBVR010000002.1, read on the forward strand.
AAAGCTAACCTGAAAGATGCTAACTGGGTTGGAGCAACTATCGCAAATGCAAAACTCGCAGGCGCAATTATGCCAGATGGCACAATTCATGAATGAATTAATGTTTGTAGTAACGAATTGAGTCCTTAGAAATGGCAGGAGTAGGGCGTGTTTTCTTGACCCAGAGATCCCCCCTAGCCCCCCTTAAAAAAGGGGGGAACCGGAAGCAGTCAAAGTCAACCCCTACTCCCCTTCTTAAGGGGGATTTAGGGGGATCTAGACTTTGATAGAAGTGACATTTATTATGGGTTTCAGTCTTATGTTGATATCAATGGTGAGATGTGCATCGCCCTAGAAATAGATTATGATTAGTGTGAAATGTCAAATACATAGATTTTCGATGAATGAATCTGACACGAAAATTATAGAATCTACCCTCAGATGGATGACGGAGTTTGTCGAATTACCCCATTCTGTTTTTGGCGATTTACCAGTTTGTCCCTTCGCTAAAAAGGCACGGTTGGCAAATCAAATTTTATTTAAAGTAGAGCCTTTTTCAGCGCTGACTGAGTTCGATCGCGATTCTGCCATAATGAAATCGATTTATGAATTTTACAATTCGGAATTTGAAATAATGTTAGTAATTAATCCCGATAAAACTGCGATGAGTGCGCCACAAACTAAAGAATTAATCGATAAATTAAACAATCAGATTTCCGAGTTGGGATTGCTGGCTTTTCACGTTCATCCCGATGAAGATTTTAATATTGACGGGCTTCATACTAGGAGGGCACCGTATCCGGGCTTCACCGTTCAAGTAAATTCTAAGCTTAAGCCAGCTTCCGATTCTCTAGAGAAAACTGAATATTACAAAAATTGGACGGCCCAACAACTAAAAGATTTCGGGATTCCGAGAAATTGACGATCGCCCCTTTTCCCTATCTTCCTTCGCGCCTTCGCGGTTCAATCCTCCATGAGTTCGGTGAGAGTTGTAAAAATGCGATCGCACTCTGAAGAAGCCTTGCGAACCTTGTCAACATCCAACATTTCTAACAGCTTGGAAGCGTGCTGTATTTTTTGATATTCGCCTTTCGATTTTGTGTCGCGACTAGCTGCTTTCAGACTTGGTTCTAACAAATCCTTTTCAATCGTCTCTACATTGATCTTTTTAGGAATCGCATTTTCTTTAAATCCCTGCCCGTAAAACTTTTTTAAAGTATCAATATCAGCAATCAACCAAGCTTCCATCGCTTGAACCATGAGATAGCAATGAGTCTCATCAACCCCAGGCGAATCCCAGTTATCCCTCGACTTCAAATGCTGCCAAGGCCGCTGCTTTACAGGTGCTTCTGAGTCAACTAAAAGGATGATAAAAGCATTTGGGTGATCGGCCAAAGCATTCTTGAAATCCCTAAAAGCATTATTCCGGGAACCGCAAACAGTGATATTCCACTTGATTTGCTTGCTGCGGGCAACCTGTACAAGTTCTTTGAAAAAACTGCTAAATCCTCCTCGCAGCAATTGCTTTGTATTCTTGCCCTCGCCGCCGCCTTCGATGTAAATCCGAACCTCTTTTACCATCGGTTGCCCCCGATTTCTCCCATCCGCCAAAGGTCTCCCAAACTGTAATTCTCAAGCCATTTTTTCAGTCGTTCGGGATCGAGACGGTTCAGGTGACTTCCTCTATCATCTCGATCGCATATTAACACAGACTCAGGACTCAGCGCCGACACCAAAGCATCCGAATGAGTTGTCACAATCAGTTGTGTGCGCTGTGAGGCTTCGATCAACATTTCAGCAATCGCAGGCAAAATGTCGGGATGCAACCCAATCTCCGGTTCTTCAATACAGATAAGTGGCGGTGGAGTTGGATCTAGGAGTAAAGCTATTAAGAATAAATAACGCAGCGTACCGTCTGATAAACGAGTTGCGGGAATTGGCTGAATCAATCCTGTTTCGCGGATAAATATCTGGACAGTGCCGCCATAAATCTTGATACTCAGTTCTTCGGCTGCATCGTAGAACAGTTGTAATTTTTCAATAATCTGCCTACTTCCTAATTGATACTGTAAGTTGTTTAAAATCAGTCCTAAGTTGCCACCATCTTCTAGAAGTGGATGTTCTGGTAAATCAGTTTGCTGAGCCTTTCTAGGTACTGAATCTCTCCCTGTCTGCCAGTTACGATATAAACCAATGTCTGCAAATTTATTGCCCAGATATGATAGTTCTGGATATTGTTCGGGATCTTTTCTTTGAGATAAGATAGATTGATCGGGAATGATATCTTCTCGCCGCAGATTCCGCAGCTTTCTTGGTTGCTGCTCGTTGTCCTCTGTAACGTTGATAACTGGACGACCCCGATCGCTATAACGGTAATAAAAAAATGGCTCGCTTTCAGCACTATCGCGCGGTTCCATATCTTCTATAGCTTCGTCTACTACCTCAAGTCTCTGACCGACTGCGGTAAAACTAATCTGATAGCGCAGTGGTATCGTTCGTTCAGGGTAATCTAAAATAGCCTCTATTTTTGCTGTGGGAATACCTTTTTCGCCTTTCCACAAAAAATCGCTGATGCCTCCCCCTTGACGAATCGGAGCAACTAAGTCGGTAGCTGTTGCCTTCAAAAGTGCGATCGCTTCAATTAAGTTAGACTTTCCCGATGCGTTACTACCGATCAACACGTTTAAGGGTTGCAGTTCAATTGTTTCCCCCTCACTTCCATAGGAAAGGAAGTTTTGCAGTTGCAGGGAGTGAATAAATCTCTTGCCTTCCACCTTGTCCTCCTATGCCAATTCTGAACTATTATACCTTGCGAAAGCTTTCGTTTTTAGTCTTGAATTAAGTAGGTCTCAAAACTACCGATCCCCAGTCTTTGCCTTGAAGTCGGAGGGGGAGTGAGATATCCCGATCGATCGCACAATAGGCGACCTACTCTCCTGCAAGGGTCTTTGACCCATTACAATAAGTTCAGGAAAAAATCTTTACAAATAAGAACTCATGCAGCTCAAGTCCACAACCCGCCATATTCGCATTTATACCGCCATCCTCGAAGACAACGAACTCGTACCCAGCAACGACCTTTTGACGATCGACATTGACCCAGACAACGAACTCAACTGGAACGACGAGTCAGTCAAACAGGTATATGCCAAATTCGACCAACTCGTAGACGCTTACGAGGGCGAAGACTTGACTGAATACAACCTCCGCCGCATCGGTTCGGAATTGGAGCATTTGGTGCGATCGTTCTTACAGAAAGGCCAAATCAGCTACAACCTCAACAGCCGCGCTGTCAACTACAGCATGGGACTTCCCCGTGTTGATGCCAAAATTAACCTCTAAGGGGAAAGGGAGAGAGGGATATGGGGAGAGGGGAGACGGGGAGATTAAGAAAATCTTCCTTCTTCCTTCAATCCGTTACATCCGTTGCTTGCATCCGCTGCCGAACTTGCTTCTTCGTCGATCAATCTTCCTCACTCCCCATCGTTTCTGCGTCTTTCCCGCTATTATTGGGAGTTGCCCCACAAGTGGAATCGCGCTCCAAAAACTGTTTTACCGCAATTTGGCGGTTGGTCATAAACTGACTCCAAGCCCCCGGAAACAGCGCATCCAAGGTTTCCACCAGCGCCCAAATTTCAATATTCATCACTTTGTAGTAGTAACCGTGAGAATGCTGAATCTTAGTCAGTATTTCGTCTACCTCGACGGTGGGCAGCAGCTTCGGATCGGGCAAATTTTCGGGAAAGGCGCTTGACTCATGTAGGGGCATGGTTTAGAAACTCAACAGCTTACAGAGGCCGATCGATTTTAGATTTGAGATTGTAGATTTTAGATTGATTCCACAGATGAATCTGGGGGCTTGAACTAATATCTAATTTTTGGTGCTGATCGCGACTCCTGTCGCGGACTTGCATCGGTATGCGGGTAAGGTTAAATTTAACTTGACTTGCGAAACTAACCCACTAGGCACGGATCGCCCTTCGCGAGCTAACCCAAAATTTATGTTTATTTATACCTACTAGCTCAGGTGATTTCTAGGTATTTGCATCCTAGCATCAGAGTTCATCTAAAATCTCGATTCGCGCTCAGGGCTAAGATTGCTGCGGAAATTGGCACTCTCAGGAATATGCTGAAAATATTTTGCTCTCTAGCTTCTTGACTTCGGTTCCGTCGGACTAGGCTCAAGCCTTGAAAGCCGATCGCCAGATTTATCCGGGCGCCAACAAAATGGTAGACTGTTTTTGTCAGTACAAGACATTAAAACCAACCGCTGGACTGGGGGAAAGTCAAAAAAAATTGTCTGGAGAAATCACGTAGCACCTAAAAGTGTAAGCGTGGTGATCCTAGGAACTTGAAAAATCACGAGATGATCACTGTAAAGTCTTAAAAATCCCCGCGTGCTGAGAAAGCGGGGGTGTAAAATAATCGCCACGTATCAACCCATCGAGGTTCAAGCGCTAAAATAGTTCAGATCAGCACTGGGACAAAAGGCGTCAGGAACCCTTAATGCAAAATTTTGTGCCAAAACACTACTTGTGGGCTGTAGGTGAAGGGATCAAAGCGTGTAAGCCAGGCGATCTGATCGCGGGTCGCTATTTGGTTAAGCGCGATCGACTTCTGGTCGATACTCAACCGGAACAGTTGCCGGAAATGCCCGAAGAGATTTCGAGTTCGATCGCTCCTTATCTGAGATTGTTTGCCTATCAGTTGCACGTACCTCAAGTATACGGACTGATATCGTCCCGGAGCAGCAAGCTATCGGGAGATATCTGGCTGCTGGAAAATGCACCTATTTTAAAGGTGACGGAATCTTTAATGCCGGAATTGGCGGACTCCTGGAAAGGGGCCGCCGCGATGCGACAGCTCAATTGGCTGTGGCAAATTGCCAAACTTTGGCAGCCGTTGATCGCTCAGGGCGTGGCTGCGACTCTACTGACTCCTGAACTGCTGCGGGTGGAAGGGCAATTGGTTCGGTTTCTGGAATTGCAGCCCGATCGCAAACCGCCTAATTTGTCGCAATTGGGCAAATTGTGGCAGCAGTGGATCGATGATGCTCACCCGGCGATCGCCAATTTTTTGCGGCAACTTTGCCAGCAAATGGTTGCCGGTCAAGTCCGCCACGGCGAACAACTGATGGGCCAGTTGGATAAAGCTCTGGCAAAATGCGGCCGATTTTACGATCGTCATGTTGAGATTGCCACGGGCACGGATGTCGGTAGAGCAAGGGCTCATAACGAAGATGCTTGCTATCCGCCCGATGGTACGGTGTTTGCCGGAATTCCGGGATCGTCGGCTTGTGCGATCGTCTGCGACGGTATCGGCGGACAAGACGGCGGCGAAGTCGCTTCGGAATTGGCGATTACTGTACTGCGGGACAAGTTGCTGCAAATGCCTCTGCATCAAGCTAATTGGGACCCGCCGAGCTTGACTTCCAAGCTGGAACGCGCCGCTTGTGCTGCTAACGACAAGATAGCCGGTCGCAACGACACCGAACACCGCCAAGGCCGCCAGCGCATGGGAACTACCCTGGTGATGGCTTTAGCACACATTCACGAGCTCTATGTCGCCCACGTGGGAGACAGTCGGGCTTACTGGATTACCCGCACTGGCTGCTATCAAGTTACTCTCGATGACGATGTGGCTTGCCGCGAGGTGCGTTTGGGCTACTCTCTCTATCGGGATGCTTTGGAACAAGTGGCCGCCGGAGCTCTGATTCAAGCTTTGGGCATTACTTCTTCCAATACTCTGCACCCGACTGTGCAACGCTTTCCTGTGGATGAGGATTGCGTTTTGCTGCTGTGTTCCGATGGTTTGAGCGATAAAGACCGGGTTGAGCAATGTTGGGAAGAGGAGATTTTGCCGATTCTTGACGGTAGCATTACTGTTGCTCAGGCGCGCGATCGACTGATCGAGATTGCTAATACCAGAAACGGTCACGATAACGTCACTGTTGCTTTGATTCACTGTCAAGCACATTTGAGGGAAGAAAGCAATACTTTGACGGAATTGTCTGTCGCACCTTTAGATGTGCCGATCGAATTAATTGCCGACAGCGAGGATACGCCAACCGCTGTGACGGAAAGCCCAAGCTTTGATGATGCTAATTTTCTACCGAAAACGGAGTTGGTACAGCCACCGGACAAGGGCAAAAGTCTATTTTCGCTACTGTTGAAAATTGTATTTTTGTTAGGTTTGGGGGGTGTATTTGCTTATTTTTTCATCCCTCCGGTGGGTCGGGCGATCGATACTGCCGGGGAGTCGATTTTCGGTAAACGCGCTTTAATTAACTCTAAAAGTAGACCGGAGAAGACTTTTGAATCTGTACCTTCTCCGATCAAATCTTTAGAAAAAGGCTCGTTTATAGAGATTAAAAGTTCTGTAACTGGGGAATTGGATAAAGAGGGCGATCGCCTGGATTTGCAAGTCGCAATCGGTGAGTCGCCTGTCAAGGGAACAGTCCCTGCCGGCAGCATTTTGCAGGTAATAAACAAACAGCTTACGCCTCAAGGCAATTGGCTGGAATTGAAAGTTTGTTCGATTCCTGCAATAGTGCGATCGAACTCTCCAAAGCCCAAGTTAAATAAGGATTTTTCTACTGTTTCAACACCCGCAGTCAGTCCATCTCCAACTGTGGCAAGTTCTTCGCCATCTCCGGCTGTTAAATCAACAGTCGGAGTAGAAATCGCCAAGCTACCAGCGGGGCAAATCGGATGGATTCAAGAACAAGATGCCGTTTCTAAGGTAGTCTCTAATTCGACTCCCAATCCTGATCAACAGGGGAAATGCGCTGTTGGTTCCGACTCAAATCCCAATGCTAATTAAACTGTTAATACTTGAATTGAGCAGATTTGATCTAGTTTAGTAGAATGGAAAATAATGCAGATTCCTAAATAGGACTAATGCAAGCTGGTACAATCGTCGCCAAAATAGCTGACATAATTTTAGATTTTAGATTGAATAATTCAAAATCTAAAATCTAAAAATATTTCACAATTCCTAACCTAATTTCTTAGATACTTCTGCAAGTTTAGTTACCATTTGGGCTACGGCTTTGTCAACTGCTGCGCTCAAAAGTCCATCTTCATTGCTACTGCCAGAATTGCCACCAACGCCTCTAACAGAAAAATTGGAATCGCTTTGATCGGCTTCTCCTACTGCTTTGGCGGTGGCAAGAATGTCTCCTGAATCTGTACCAATTAACCGCACGTCTATTTGGACGGTAGCTTTGGTTTTTTGGGAACCTCCGCCGATGCCCATGAAACTGCCACCGCCGGATTGTTTGTCGATATTAAACTTGGTAATGGTGCCGATGAGTACGGCGTCAACTCCTAGTTTTTTGCCAATTTCGGCGGCTGTGCCGGCATCCATTGAACCTGTGCGATTTTCTTGTTTGAGGACTTGTTCGAGTTTGCTGCGATCGACTACTGTATAAGTGCCATTGTTGACGAGTTCGTTGATTAGCAGTTCGCTGATGCCTTTGGCGGCGCCGACTCCTCTGTAGGAACTGTAATAGCTGTTGGTGGTGCCGTAGTCGAAGTCCATGACGACGAGGCGCTTTTTGGCGGTAGCTTGGGCGAGTTGGGTTGCGGGTTTGATGGTGGCTGGTGTGGCGATCGCATTGACTGAAACGCCGACTAGCATGAGGGTAGCTAGGGAAATGCTGGTTAAGCGAGATATAGTGGTTGTTTTCATGAATTTTTCCTTACAATGGTTTTGTTCCGACTCTAGAATACTTCACCCAACCGCCGGATGTCAGGTTTGCTGGTGATCATGTTGGTGTGGGCGATCGGACTTTACTTTGTTATGACGCTAAAAATCTTTAATTTTTGTTAATTAACGGCAGATAAAAATAGAAACAGACCAAGACTTTGATCAATGTTTCAATCCCTAATATTCGATACTTTCTTACCTGAAAAAATTGGTTTAAAGCCGGAACCCCTAAAGGCGAGAAATTAAAATCAGACGATTCATTACTACAATCCTCTTCCTTCTTTTGTCAAGTGCTGTCAACTGTCAACTGTCAACTGTCAACTGTCAACTGTCAACTAAATCAAGCCCCAACTTCCATAAAACCCATCAACCAATTAGCCATCGTCGCCCTGCGAGTCTGTCTCGGCCCGAATTCTCCAATTTTATAGCCCTTAAATCCCAATTTTTCCTTCAGTAACTGCTTGTTTTCTGGAGGAGTCGATCGCGTCAATTTCACCGTCGCAGGCCTAGAATCAATAAAATCCGGCGGTTCTGGATACTCTTCGCGCCACTCGCTAGCAACATCAGCACTGTTCCATTTACCAGTCTCCGCATCAGGGCGGTAGCCCAGATACAGCCAAACTAAGCGGTTGACAGCAGCATCGTCCATTTCTTCGTTGAGGATAGCCCAAATAGTTTCGTTGTTGAGCGGTGGCAGTTCAGACATAATTGGAGTGCGATCGACAATAACAACAATTTAACCTATGGCGGTCTACCGAGATAGTAAGTTCGGCGCGGGAAAATCTGGATTTATTGGTGCTCGCATTCGATCGCCCCGCCGAACCACCCTACAATACTATTTACCCAAAATTCCGTCTTTCTCGGCCATCGAGATCATCAAATCGATCACACGGTTAGAATAACCCCACTCGTTGTCATACCAGGAAATGACTTTAAAAAACGTAGAATTCAGTTCAAGTCCCGCACCTGCATCAAAAATACTCGATCGCGCGTCGCCCTGAAAATCCGTCGAAACCACCGCATCCTCAGTATATCCAAGAATACCTTTCAGTTCACCCTCGGAAGCTTTTTTCATAGCCTCGCAAATTTCTTTGTAGCTAGTTTCCTTACTCGTTTTGAAAGTAAGATCGACTACAGAAACGTCAGGAGTTGGCACCCGCAAAGCCATTCCCGTCAATTTTCCTTTCAATTCCGGCAACACCAAAGTAACAGCTTTCGCCGCACCAGTCGAAGATGGAATAATATTTTGAGCCGCACCGCGTCCACCCCGCCAATCTTTTTGGCTGGGCCCGTCTACAGTTGGCTGAGTAGCAGTCATCGCGTGAACAGTCGTCATCAAACCTTCTTCCAAACCGAAATTATCATTGATAACTTTCGCAATTGGTGCTAAACAATTCGTGGTGCAGCTAGCATTAGAAACAACAGTATCTTTCGTCGGGTCAAATTTGTGGTGGTTGACGCCTACTAGAAAAGTTGGAACTTTTTCTGGATCTTTAGTCGGTGCGGAAAGGATGACTCGTTTTGCTCCCGCCGTCAAGTGTTTTGATGCGCCTTCAAAATCGGTAAACAATCCGGTAGATTCTACAATATAATCTGCACCGACTTTACCCCAAGGCAATTCTGTCGGATTTCTAATCGACGTGCACGGGATAAAATGTCCGTCAACGACAATCCCGTCTGGTTTCCCTTCAACTTCGCCGTCATAAATACCGTGGGTGGAGTCGTATTTAAAAAGATAGGCCAGGTTGTCTGGCGAAACTAAGTCGTTAATGCCGACAAATTCGATGTTGGGGTTTTTGATGCCGGCACGCATGACTAGCCGTCCGATGCGACCAAATCCGTTGATGCCGACTTTTAATGCAGCCATGTTTAAACTCCTATTCAAAATATCGCTAGTCGATCGCGCGTTAGCGAAGCCCGCCCCTACGGGGGCTACGCCAACGAAGAGGATCGCCTGTTGTGGGTTAGAATTTACCATGCTAACTGATTTGGGTAACAGATTCTTTTCTATATCTTAAGAATTCTGAATTATGTGGCGGCGAAGGGCAATTAATCTTGAAATGACTCCTGGCTAATGATGGGTAATAATTTTACAATTTTAAAATTGCTATAATCAACACAGATTTTTCTCGCATTATCGTTGATTAAATTACAATCAGGTTCAGTTAAGAATAATGAAGCTGCTACAGGATACCTGTGTTTCCAGTAAATTCGTGACATCAAACTCATCTTAAAGCGTTAATCCAAGCGTATTCGATTAAATTACGCTCCAATAATCAGAAAAAATTCATGCAAAAGCTCGCTCGGTTTTGATGTGCGAGAAGTCGCTGATTTTGATCATGTGAAATAGCTAGATATTCAAAAACCCGATTTATCAAATAAACCGGGTTTATAATGACAGTTGACAGTTAACAGTTGGCAGTTGACAGTTGACAGTTGGCAGTTGATAGTTGGCAATTGTTATTTGTTATTTTTGAATATCTCCCAATAATCAGTAACTACTGACTACTAACTACTGACTAATGACTACTAACTACTGACTACTGACTACCCGACGCACTTAGTCGTTAGCAATTCCACCGCATCCGAAATAAAACACGACCCGCCAAACTTATTTAACACTGGTCTAATATTTTCTGCAACTGCCGATACTCGATCGGGTTCGCAGAAAGCCAGCACATAAATATTATCCAGCATACTCATTGCTAAATCACGCGATCGATATCCCCTGGTACTTTTGCCCGCGACACCGCGAATCACCGAATAACCGGGGACACCAGCTTTGTCTAAACCGTCTAAAATCTTTGGGAGTTCCACCGAATTCGCAAAGATTTCTATCCTTTTAACTGCGTCCATAAGTTTACCTCCAAAACATATTGATTCCGTATAGATACATGGGAATCCCTACAATGATATTAAATGGAAATGTCACTGCCAAGGCTGTTGAAATGTAAAGACTTGGGTTAGCTTCGGGAACCGTCATCCGCATTGCTGCTGGTACTGCGATGTAAGAAGCACTCGCACACAATACGGCGAACAATAGGCTATCTCCCTCCGGCATTCCGATTAATTTCGCGATCACTAAACCAACTCCTGCATTGAGTATGGGAATTAGGATTGCAAAGCCGATCAGAAAAATTCCTGTTTCTTGCAAATCTTTAATTCTGCTGGCCGCAACCAACCCCATGTCTAGCAAGAAAAAAGTCAGAACGCCGTAAAACAAATCTTGAGTAAACGGACTCATAACTTCCCAACCGTGTTCTCCTGTTAGTATGCCCATAATTAGGCTACCAATTAGCAGAAATACTGAACTGTTGAGGAAGGCTTCTTGCAGCACTTCTGACCAAACTATTTCGCGTTTTCCTTCCTCTCCCCCGAACACGCTGACGAGAATTAAACCGACGATAATTGCTGGGGACTCCATTAATGCTAACGCTGCTACCATGTAACCGTCAAAGTCGATTCCTTGTTCTTTCAGGAAGGAAGTTGCGGTGATAAAGGTGACCGCGCTGATGGAACCGTAGGTGGCTGCGATCGCCGCAGCATTGTAGGAGTCGAGCTTGATTCTCAGTATGAAAAAAGTATAAACTGGTACTAGCGCTGACATCAGCATCGCTGCCAAAATTGTCAGGGCGACTTGCTGGTTGATTCCGCTTCGGGACAGTTCGACGCCGCCTTTAAATCCGATCGCAAACAGCAGGTACAGCGAAAACAGTTTCGGGATGGGTGCAGGAATTTCTAAGTCAGATTTTAGGAAAATCGCCAGCATTCCCATGAAAAAAGCTAATACTGGTGGATTTAAGATATTTGACGCTACGAGACTTAAATCCACAATCGGTCACTCCCATTTCTGATTTTTTTAATATTACTTCATGAATAATTGAAGCACGAGAATGGATCAATGGAGCGATCGAACTCTGGGAATGGCGATATATCTTCATAAAGACGGTTGCAGCTTCGCAGCGCACACCTTACAACGAGTAAGGTGTGCGCTACGCATCGGCAAGTATTTTTCCCTAACTAAGCAACTGCCAAATAAGACTCTAGCTCTTCCGAACCGCCGATCAGCTTGCCGTCGATAAACACTTGCGGCACGGTTGTAGCGCCAGTCACGGCCCGGAGCGATCGGGTTGTGATATCCCGGCCCAAGACGATTTCCTCATAATCCAAGCCCTTTGCAGTCAGCATTGCCTTAGCTTTAGCGCAGAAGGGACAGCCCATTTTTGTAAACACCGAAACTACCTTCGGCTTGGTTGCTGCGGAGTTGATGTAGTTGAGCATCGTCTCAGCATCGGACACTTTGAAAGGGTCGCCCGGTTCCTCCGGCTCAATAAACATTTTTTCCACCAAGCCATCTTTGACCACCATCGAATAGCGCCAAGACCGCTTACCAAAACCTAAATCTGTTTTATCTACCAGCATTCCCATGCCTTCAGTAAACTCACCGTTACCGTCGGGAATTAACGTCACATTGTCTGCTTCTTGGTCTTTTGCCCACTCATTCATCACAAACGTATCGTTGACGGACATACAAACGATTTCATCTACGCCATTTTCTTTGAAAACTTTTGCCAATTCGTTGTAGCCAGGGAGGTGCGTTGAGGAACAAGTGGGAGTAAAAGCTCCCGGCAGAGAAAAGACTGCTACAGTTTTGCCTGCAAACAAATCATCGGTGGTGACATCCACCCACTCGTTGTCCTTGCGAGTGCGAAACGTGACTTTGGGTACTCTTTGACCTTCGTGGTTCGTCAGCATGATTTTGAATCCTGGGGTACTTGGGTTAAATTCCTTTGCTTACTATACCGTACTCATAACGAGTATGACTTGTCAAGGGGGGGCGGGTTTTTTATTGGAAGTTGGGGGCAAATTTAAAACTTGGTGTTTAAGTAGGTTGGCAATTTCGCCTCCATTCCTTCGCTGCTGCTAACGGCTGAGGATTTTTCACACATTCTGTCAAAACTTCTATATCAATTCCCGGCAGTAATTCACTTTTTGTAATTAATTCATAACCGCAGTTCGACACAAAATCAACCGGAATTTCTTCTCGCAAATGGTATATCGAAAATCTGTCATTTCGCCAGAACCAAACCTCTCGCACCTTCAACCTTCTATACAGTTCTAGTTTATTAATGCTACCGCTAGTAACAATTACTTCTATCACCAAATCTGGAAATTCTTTATCCGTGCCAATACAGTAAGCTTCATCCGGTTCCGTACCGCCACTTTTTTCCTCTTGTCGCAGAGTTGTAGACCCAAAAGGGAAATATTCGATGTCAGCTTCTACAAAATAAATTTCTAGCAGATTTCCAATGCGAGTTTTAGCATTTTCATGGCGACGAGAAGGTGACATAATTTCTAAAAGTCCATCTAAATAAGTAACTCGATATCCCGCAGCATCTCCTATCCGATTTAGCAGTGTCTCGTATTCTTCCCAGTTCACCCTATCCGTGATGTAGCGTTCTTCAGGATCTTGGCGTTGGAGTGCTTGTTCTTTAAGTAGCGTATCTAGCTCGATCGTCAGCATTGGTATTACCTCCTTACAAGTTGTTCTAATTTTAGCAGACGTACGGTTTCAACCGCGTCTACACAAACGATGTCCACTCCAAGCGGACTGAAGAAAATAACCTAATTTTAATCGCCTTTTATTCAACCTGCGGAGGCAGGTTTTGTTTGTATATGCGCGGTTTCAACCGTACGTCTTATCTTATTCCCAATCAAATCTCCTCCCCAAATACTCCTCTAGTTCCTGATTGTAAGGTTTAAAATAATCGCTCAATAGCTCGCGAACTGACTCATTTACCCGCTGATAAACACCAGGATTAGCATTTTGATACTCAGATAATTGATATTCCGGTAAATCTAAAAATGCTAAAACTTGCTGAACAGTTTCCCCTACATTTCCATAAAAATCTTCACTTTTTAAAATTAACAACTGTTCTGGGGGAAAGAAAGCCAGCCAATTTTTAATAAATTCTATATACCTGCCGCGAGCTAAATAATTGCCCGGTTCCTCGCCGATGATGTATTCTGGGTTTTGATTCAACCGTTCGATTTCGTCGCTAATTGCCCGATCGAGCGATCGCCCTTCCCAATTTAACTCCCTCAAGCGGTAGAAATGAGAAATCGCGCGATCGACCGGATTTCGCAACAGCACAATCAGTTTCGCCTCTGGACACGCGCTGTAGAATCGTTCCGGCGCTTCCCGACAGTCAAAATAGCTCGGACTTGCTTCACCCGTTACAAACTCCTCTCCCTCCGGCATTAGGGGAAAATGAGCCAAATACCAATCAATCCCTCTGTGAAAATGCCACGAGAAAAAATCCATCTCCTTTTTAATCGGAGTCAAAATTTGCGGATGTTCAGCTAAATAAGTGTAGAGAGAAGTCGTGCCACACCGCTGAGAACCAATAATTATAAACTTAGGAACTTTGACTGGTTTTAAGTTCCAATTTTGTGGAACAGGCATCTTGCCTGTCTCTGTATTTTGTGGAACAGGCATCTTGCCTATTCTCTTACTAAGAATAGATGCAAAAGTTTGTTTATAACTAACAGTTTTATAACAGCTAATCGCCTCAGAAATTTTGCCTTGTCTAGTCAAAACTTCCCCCAAATTCAAATAAGGCCAAAAAGCCTCCGGTTGAGCATCAACAACTTCGCGGCAGAAGTTTTCAACTTGATCCAACTTGTTTTGCTCAATCAAAACTTCCCACAAATTGTAATAAAACCACCAAGGAAGATCGGGATTTATTGCTATTGCTTGCAAAAAAGCCGCCGCCGCTTCCTCCCCATATTTTTGGTGGCTCAAAACAGCACCTAAATTGTAATAAGACCAGCAATCATCGGGTTTTTGGGCGACTGTGGCGCGGGCTGATGCTAATACGCTAACGCACTTTTCCTGCTGTTTCAACAACTGCTCTAATTCCGCTGAGACTACAGCACAATCTGGCACTCTTGTTAAAATAAAATTGTAAAGAATAATTGCGCTTTTTGGGCGATCGTACTTTGCTAAATTCTTACCTAACTGCAAATAAAACTCTACATTTTCCGGTGTAACTTGCAATTGACATTTTTCTAACACTGACTGTAAATCAGACTCTGTTTGTCCGAGACTATATCCCAACTTATCGTAAATTCCCGGCAAATTTCCATCAATTTCAATAGCTTGTAAATACGCAGCGATAGCTTCACCCGACTTTTTGAGTTTAGTCAAAGCCTCGGCTAAATTGTAAAAAGACCAAGCAAAATCTGAGTTCAGTGCAATCTCGCAGCGGTAAGCAGCGACAGCATCCTCCCAGCATTGCAGTTTTAGCAAAGCATCGCCCAAATTATGATAAGACCACGAAAAATCAGGATTTAACTCAACAGCTTTTCTGTAAGCAGCGACAGCATCCTCCCAGCGTTCGAGTTTCAACAAAACATCGCCCAAACTGTGATGAGACCAAGAAAAATCTGGGTTTAACTCAACAGCTTGTTTGTAAGCAGCAACAGCATCATTAAACTCACCGCTTTCTTGCAGGGAATTCCCCAACTGGTGGTAATCATCATTATTCATGCGAAACCCCTGCAATATTCATTAACTTCTCCAGCGAGTTCACATTCACCCGCATATCTTTATGTCCCTGGTATTTCTGAGTTAAGTCATCAAACAATTCAGCAATTAAATAGTAATGTTCCAACTCACACAAATTACTGATAGTCCAAAAGCAAGTTGGCACATAAATCGGAGAGAAAATCTCAATTACTTTAGTTCCCGGAGTGCAAAAAACTAGATTAGTCAATCCCCCTCCGTGAGGTGATACAACTACTTTAGCAGCAGCCAAACACGCGGCTTGTTCCCCTACCGACATAGTTTCCAGCTTGACTGTACGAAACCCAAACTTTTCTAAACAGCCGACAACCTCTTCCTCGTTGACTATTCGCCGATAGGATGCTTTTTCTCGGCTGATATAAATTTTTTCTGAATAATTTGTATTTGACGACTGCTGTTCATTTAAAAATATTCGTTTCAGATATTCACATTTCCATTTAGAGGTTCCAGAACCACCATCGCAAATTGACGGTACTATTAATTTATCCGCTGTAAAGTGTGGCTGATAGCGACTTTCTAAAATTTTATCTAGTGGAATTCCTAAAGTATTTAAACTTTCTTTTTCATAAGCCGAATCGCAAGCATTGATCGCAAACTTATCAATACTATCCATCAATCCACTGCGCTGCAAAAGATGGAACCGCGTCACCACATCAAACATCCAATGAAAATAAGCTGCGCCACCCCAGCGAGCCGACAAAAAAGCCACATTTCCCTCGATATGTTCGGCGGGAGGCAATTTGTCGGAAGTTATTACCAACTCAGGACAACCCATTGAAATATCGGCAACAAGTTTATTGTCTGAAGTAATGGCGCAGGTAGTAGCAATATCGGCCCAAGCTCGTCCGTTTGGTAGTACGGCAACAAAAGCTTTTTTTGTATAAAAAATTTCATCTTCCCAACATCTGTTATCGGTGTGGATTGTTTTGGAATCAGATAAATTGATTTGACTTGCAGGATAAATGTCAATGCAAGTAATGCTCGGATCTGACTCTGCTACAATTGCCAAATTGTCGGTAAATCCACAGTATTTTTTGAGAAAATTTAACGGCAACATTTTATAGCCAAATTTTATGATATCGGCTTCATCTACTTCTCCTTTTTGTTCCAAAGCATCAGCTATATGATAGTAAAGTCCAAATAAATCTGGTTTAATTTGCAGTGCTTGAACCAAATTAGATATTGCAGATTCCCACTGCTGTTTTGCCATGAAAGTCAAGCCCAATCCTTCGTAACACCAATAGGATTTTGGATCGAGATTGATGCCTTTTTCATAAATTGCGATCGCCCTTTCCAATTCCCCTTGATTCCGCAGCGCATCGCCCAGCTTTTTGTGCAGCCAACTCTCATCGGGTTCTAGCTCAACAGCACAGCCAAAAGCCACCGCCGCTTCCGACCAATTTTCTTGTTTTTCCAGAAGTTCTCCCAAACTATTGTACAACCAACAATCATCGGGATTTAATTCAATAGCTTTGCGGTAAGCATCCGCCGCTGCTTGCAAATTTTCCAGTGCAACCAAAGCCTTACCTAATCTATCGTAAGACCAACAAAAATCTGGTTCTAATTCAATCAACTTGCGGTAAGCAGCCGCCGCGTGCTCCCACTCAGAAAGCTCCATCAACGCATCGCCTAAATTATTGTAACTCCAACAAAAATCGGGATTTAACTCAATCGCTTTGCGGTAAGCAGCAGCGGCTTCCTCGTATTTTTCAGTTTTTTGTAAAATTTCCCCGAAAAAGTGGTAGGCCCAACTAAAATTAGGGTTGAGTGCGATCGCCCTTTCGTAAGCGGACACAGCTTCTTTCCACATCTCTTTTGCTTGCAAAACTTTACCCAACTTGTGGTAAATTAAATATTTGCCAGACTTAATTTTAATAGCTGTTTGATAGCGGGCGATCGACTCATCCAAATAACCCGCATCTGCCGCAATATCCCCCAACTTTTCCCAACCTTGAGACAAAAGTGCTTGCTCTTCCCCCAATTTTTTATTATCAGTTTTTTTGACAATCAGTTGATAGCCTTTATGCACTACTTCTAACTGACTTCCAAACATCTCCAAAAACAGATTTATCCCGATTTTAGTATCTTGCTCCGGGCTGTCGGGAAAGGTAAACTCGTAATCGTCAAAAATCATCAATCCGCCAACTTTCACCAACCTCCAAGATAAAATCGCATCTTGCAAAGCGCTGGTGGGTTTGTGACAGCCATCAACGTAAGCAACATCGTAATATTCTGAATCTAAATTCACTAATAATTCCTGAGAATAACCTTCCAATTCAATTACCTTCTCGGCTACTCCAGTTTTAGCAATATTCCCCTTAAAAGTTTGTTGAAAACACAAATCAATACAAGTAATTTTTGCCGTCGGATGAGTTAAAATATTATCCAGCAGCCAGCAAGCAGACATTCCCTGAAAACTGCCGATTTCCACAACTTTAAAATCTGCAATTCCCGCCAACTGCTGCAAGTGCCTTTGCCAAATAGGGATATTGTGGGTAAACCAATCTTGGGTAAATTGATAATCTTTCGCTGCACATTCAAGCCAACCCCTCAATTCGCTCGCTTTTTGGTGACAAATAATTGCTTCTTCCAATTCCCCTAATTGCGGTAAAATATTTCCTAAATCGTTGTAAGGCTGAGAATTTCTCGGAGAAATTTCAATTTGGCGGCGGTAAGTAGCAATTTGTGCGTACAACTCCTGTTGTTTCACCCGCACTTCCTTAAGTTGGGCGACAACTTCCGCAGCAGTTGGTTCAATCTGCACAGCCATGCTATAAAATACGATCGCACCTTCAAGCTGCTTCTGTTTCGCTAAACTATTACCTAAATTTATATAAAACTCCGCTCCATTTAACTCAATTCCCAGCAATTTGTGGTAATTATTCCCGCTGGCAAGTAGCTCAATACCTTGACAATAAACTGCGATTGTGCTATCTAAATCCGCGGCGCTGCGCTGCCGCAAAACATATCCCAACCTCTGATTAATTCCCATCAAATTCGGCTCAAGCTGAATCGCGTGGAGGTAAGCGCTAACAGCTTCATCCCAGGATTTTTCGCAGGTTAAGGCAATGCCCAAATTGCAATAAAACCAAGCAATATCTGGATTAATTGCAATGGCTTTGCGGTAGCAACTAATAGCTTCTTGCCACAGTTGTTTTTGAGCCAAAGCTTCCCCTAAAAAATTGTGTGCCCAATAGGAATTATCATTAATTGCCAGAGTCTGACGGTAACATTGAATTGCCACATCAAACTCGCGTTTCTGCACAAAAACATTGCCCAAACTAAGGTAAGCACGAGCGTAATTGGGATTGATTTCGACGCTTTTCCGGTAACAAGCGATCGCCCGATCGCCTTCTCCTCGCTCCGCCCAAGTTTGACCCAAACTGTGGTAAGATTCAAAAGACTCTGGATTGATGGCAATGGCTTGTCGGTAATTGGCGATCGCCTCATCCCACCGTTTCTCCCTGACCAGCATTTCCCCCAAATTGTGATAAGCTATGGCCAGGTTCGGGTTTAACCCAATTGCCCGCAAATAACACTCAGTAGCGCGATCGAACTTTCCCAATTCAACTAAACTATTTCCCAGAGTGACGTTTTCCTCAGCCGTTGCCCAATTCGGCTCGATCTTGAAAGCTTGATACCAAGATTCTGCGGCTTCTTCTCGCTTTTCCAATTGCATCCAGATTTTCGCCAACAGCCGATAAGCACCAGCAAAACTCGGTGCAAGGGCGATCGCTTTTTCACAACTGGCGATCGCCTTTTCCCACTGTTTTCCTTGAGAATACAAACTGCCGAGATTAGCATAAACTTCCGGCAAATTCGGATTGCGATCCAACGCCGCTTCATACCAATATTTAGCCTGCTCTATTTCACCTCGAACCTGCATTACCTTTCCCAGTGTCTGGCAAGCTGCCACCAAATTCGGTTCAATTTTCAGCGCTGACTCGCAAGCAGCAACTGCCTCATTCAACCTTCCTTCAGCTAAATAAACTTCTGCTTGCCGATTCAAATCAACCGCTGCTTTTTCCATCTTCTCAATCGAGGGCATAAATAAACTTACTCCAGACGCCAGCTAACCCAAACCCACCACTTCAACCATCTTTTTCAGCGAACTCAAGTTCACCAAAATGTCCTCAGTTAGCGAATTCTGATACATCAACTGTCTAATAGGATAGCATTCAAAAGCCTCGCCAGCCAAAAAGTAATGTTCCAACTGCAAATATTGACTACTTCCCCAGTAATAATGGCTGATATAGTGAGGCGACATCAACTCAATTACTTTAGTTCCAGATTTACAAAAAATCGTATTTGTCAAACCGCTACCGTGAGCAGCAACTATCACCTGAGCGTGATAAAAATGAGCAATTTGCTCAGTCAATGACATCGACTCAGGCAAAATAGAAACAAACCCAGATTCTGCCAAAACCTCAACCACATCTTCCTCGTTCAAAACTCTTCGATATCTCGCTTTGCTGCGGCTGATATAAATGCGTTTTGGATAACGAGCTTGAGGTATAATTCCCTTGAGAAACTCTCGCCTCAAAAAATCGATCGCCCATCCGGGTGGCCAGCCCAAATATCCCGCAAAAGAAGGTATAATTAACTCTGTTGCTTGAATGTGAGGAATGCGATCGCTCTCCAAAACCTTTTCATCGGGAATCCCCAGAATCCTGAGACTTTCCCGCTGAAATTCGTGCTGACAACTATTCACCAAAAACCAATCAATTTCCGCCAAATCCCTGCCGCTGCGCCGCAGCAATTCTATCCTCGGCAAAACGTCCACCATCCAGTGAAAATAGACATTTCCTGACAAACCAGAAAGCACCGCCACGCTACCGTGAATCTGCTTCAAAGGTGGAAAAGATTCTAAATTAAAAACGCTGTGTTTTCTAACATCATGTTTCTCGCATCCCGGCAACAAACCAGGATAATCTCTCGACACATCAGCCAACAAATAATTATCAGGAGTAATTACAGCAATCGCCTTACAAATTAGCCAATAATTTTGCTGCGGCACAATCCAAACTCGCCCGTCGGGAATCTGTGCCACAAAAGTTTTCGGGGCATCCACAGGTATCGGTTGCGAGTTAGATAAACGGCAAACTCCCCAACCCAAATGCACCGGATCGAACCACTTAGAAATTCTGTGCAAACACAGCCCGCAAGTTAGCCCACCACACTCGGAATTTACTTGCGAATTGGTTATAGAAAATTGGGAATTTGGAATATTTTCGGCACAGGCTTTTGGTGCGTGTTGCCAAACTATTTCCACATAATTGCCCGCATCCAATTTAGCATTAACTAGCCAATCCCAACTCGATAAATAAATCCCGTGAGGACATTCTAGAGAATTGCTATCTGGTGATATAAAATTCGAGTTTTTCCACTGTTTCGGCTCCCCATACCCTAGCAATTGCAACTCTAAAACTTGTTGATAATACTCGATCGCCCGTTCCCAATGTCCCTGTTTTTCGAGCAGTTTTGCCAACTCAAAATAAACCTGGGGTAAAGCAGGTTGAATTTTCAAAGCCATGCGGTAAACGGCAATTGCCGCACCCAAGCGCTGCTGCTGGGCTAAGCAATTTCCCAGCCGCCAGTAAATCTCTGTATTTTTCGGCTGAATTTGCAAAGCTTTTTGATAATAAGCAGCGGCTGATTCATATCCGCCGTACTCTGTTAAAGCATTCCCCAAATGCAGGTAAATTTCTGCTAAATTATCGCAAATTTCAGCAATTGGTAATGGGGCATCGGGCATTGGGCATTGGGCATTGGGCATTGGGCATTGGGCATTGGGAATAGTTTCTTTTTCTTCCTTCTTCCCTCTATCCTTTACATCCGTTACATCCGTTACATCCGTTACATCCGTTACATCCGTTACACAATCCGTTGCCGAACTTCCTTCTTCCTTCTTCTTTCCAGTTAATGCTTGCAAAAATCGATCGCACGCAGCGATCGCCCTTGACAATTCATCATCCTCTAAATTACCAACTTGCCGCCTTTCTTCCAAACGGCAGTAAGCCTCAACAAAATCGGGCTTCTGAGCTATCGCGTGCTTCAAATAAGGCATGGCTTCGGCAATCTTGCCCAAAACCATCAAAGAAAAGCCAGCGTCTGTATAACCCGAAATATGTTGGGGATTCAGCTCGACTACCCGATCGAAACAAGCAACCGCCGCCAAATGTTCCCCCTGCATTTGCCAAGCTTTCCCCAGATTGTAGTGAGCCAAAACCATGTCTGGTTCCAACTCGATCGCGCGACGGTAAGATGCGATCGCCCGATCGGGACTTTTCTCGTGGAACACCTGGCCCAAATTATTGTGCGGTGTCGCCCAATCCGGCTTAATCTCGATCGCCCGCTGGTAAATCTCGATCGCCTCAGCAGGGCGATCTTCCTTCAGCAAAATCACACCCAAATTGCTGTAAGCTTCCACATAATCGGGCTGGAGAGCGATCGCCTGACGGTAGCTATCAATTGCCGCTTCTAGCTGATTATTTTCATTTAAAACCACAGCCAGATTGAATACAGCAAGCAGATAATCTGGTTTTTGGGCGATCGCCTTTCGGTAACAGTCGATCGCCCCCAACAAATTACCCTGCTGGTGAAAAATATTTCCCAAATTATAATGAACTTCCGGCCAGTCTGGCTTCAAATCCAGAGCTTTCCCGTAGTGAAAAGCGGCCTCATCCAGCCAGCAATACTCGCTGTAAAGTTGACCCAAATAAGCATGAGCCAGCACAAACTTAGGCGAAATCTCCAAAGCTTGGACAAAAGCGTCTCTTGCCGCCGTCGGATCGCCACTCGCTTCGAGGATTTCGCCTAAAGTGGTGTAAGCTAGCGGCGAAAATGGCTGTAGTTCGATCGCCCTTTTGCAAAAATCGATCGCCTCAGTTAGCTTTCCCTGCTTCAAATAAACTTGGGCTTGCCGGATGTATTCTTGAGTGGTCATTGCTTGCGGTGCAGTTGCGGTTGCTTTACCGCTTCAGGGAAACTTATAACTTCTGATTTTAAAACTTTGATATTTTCAGACTATTTATATTTTAGGCGATCGGGATCACAATTTTTATTACCCGGAGATCCCCTCGCATCCCCCTTAAAAAGGCGAACTTTGATGAAGTTCTTGTCTCCCCCTTGTTAAAGAGGCTAGGGGGGATCTGGCTCGAACCCAAGGGTATTGATTTATATTTTAGGCGATCGAGCGATCGATTAATTTGATCAATAAATGTCGATCGATTTTTTTTAAATGCCCTGCTTCACTTGAGCCATTGAATATTTCAACCTCACCCCGCTGGTAGCAGAGTGAGGTTGAAATCCTTTCAAACTATCGGTTTTTGTAAGAACAGCCCCGGATAAAATCCGGTGCCGCCCCACAACGGCCAGTTGTTTTAGAACAACTCGAAGTTGTTCGAGGTAATCGTCAGACCAGGTGTCAGTTGAGCAACAGTTAGCACTCCGCCGGTACCGTTGAAGTACAACACACCGTTTGTTGGGTCGTAGACCAACTTGTTGGTGTTTATTCCGCTGGTAGATCCGGTGAAATTAGAAACCACGACAAACTCGGTGGCCTCGAAGGTGGTACCCAAACCACCCAACACACCGCCGGACTTCAATTTGATCTTATCTTCGGCAGGCGTAAAGTCAGTGATCGTGTCTACGCCGAAATCGCCGCCAAAACCACTGAAGTAGAACGTATCGCTGCCAGCACCGCCAGTCAGGACATCGCTGCCTCTGTCGCCAGAGATGAAGTCATTACCAGCACCGCCATCGACAGTATCATTGCCTTTACCGCCGTACAGCAGGTCGTTGCCGTCGCCGCCGCCGACGACATCGTTGCCCTCGCCACCAAAGACAGTATCGTTGCCAGATCCACCGAGTACGGTGTCGTTGCCTCTCTCTCCAGAAACCAAGTCATTCCCAGCACCGCCGTCGAGCAGGTCATTTCCTTTACCGCCAAAGATTCTGTCATCGCCGTCACCGCCAGAAACGACATCGTTGCCTGCCCCTGAAACGATAGCGTCGTTGCCAGGGCCGCCGCCGATACTGTCATTGCCACCACCGGAAAAAATGATGTCGTCTCCAGCGTTACCAGCAATGACATCATCGCCCCCAAAAGTCAGGATGATATCGTTTAGATTGCCTGCACTTAATCTGTTTGCGCCTCCGGTACCGACAACGCTTGAACCGCTAGCTCCAGGCAGAGAAACTGCTGGTTGTGTTGGATTAGTAACCTGTGTCATTTACACTCCTCCTAAAAGATTAATCACTTTTCTACAATACACTTTTCCCTCCAAAGGGATTCAATAAATCGAACCGGACATCGGTTGAGACCCTAATTGACCCGGCTGCTATAGGCTGTCATGTAATTTAATTTGTCAGCAGGGAGCCTGGAACCGCGAGTTGAATCTTGTATTCCTTGAGCAGCAAGTATCAGTTGTTTTCTGCCTTGGACTCTCGACTCCATCACTCCCTCCTATAACACGAAAATATTCCAGTTAACCGTTTGTGAGTCTACCATACGTACCTTGAGTGCGGCTAGTCATTTTTTAAACTGTAGCCAGAAATACACATAGACCATTTGTTAATGGGAGTATGTTCTCAAGATTGAGAACTTGCACCGCACTCCTTAGCAACTGTCGCCCGAAAGTTCGATCGCCCGTAATGGATCTTGAACTAAGTTGCGATTTTTTAGTGGACTCTGAATCACCAGACTTTTGAGTTGCTCTCATAGTTCCCCAGAAATCATTTTTTTTAGCCTAATTTCACAGCAAGCGCCGGCACGCTGCGGCCCACATTCAGTCAAACCCCGCTCCAACCCTGTCCTGGAGGCACTCTTGAGGCTCATCGCCTTAAATTTTTCCACCGATATTCCTCGCGCTCAACTGAGGATTTTCGCCAAACCCTCCGGTTTTTCAACAAAAACAGGTCATTTCCGCAAGGAGCAGCATCCATGCGGGCGATCGGACTATACAGCGCTTGTGCGATCGAGTGGGATTTCGGTTGAGTCGATCGAGTGGTACTGCACATAACTGAGAATAGGCTGCTGCGCGTCTTAATTGTCTGTCGCTTCCAGAAACAGTGTCAAACAGACAAATCTTTGACCAGCAGCCAAAGACTCTTGAGAATGTTTTTGATAGAAAAATAATTAATTTTTATATGAGTTTGATGGCAAAATTTAAATAAAAAAAATAATTTATCAGCAAATTTATTCTTGCTAATTATTAACTCCTAGAGCCTCATTAACAATTAGCAATTTTCCCGAAAATTGGTTGGCATTCATAGACAAGTTGTACTATTTTCCCACTATGTGTGCTGCTAAGTGATCTGTTGACCCGTTGGCATAGCTCTGGCTGTCGTAGCTGTAGATGTGAGCGTCACTTTGGAAAAGATAATTGATCGAAGTAGCTGCATAGTATGTCAGCGCTAGCAGCGACACTGCGTTAAGAATTCCATAAATTCGCTTCTCAGACATTTCGTTCATTTTCACTCCTACATTTTGTACAACTAGCAAATTTGGATGCTGTGACGGCACTTTTTTTGAGAAGTTCCCACAAATCCCGCACCAGATCAAAATTTGATCGATCGCCTTATGAACTCATGATGCCTCCCATAAAACAAGTCCTGCTTGAGATTAGCAATAGTTTTTGTTGGCCATTTAATTTTGAAGTCTCTGCCTTTAATTGTGCATCTAACTGTGGTAAGAGTTCGGCTATTTTTGCGAAATCGAACTCTACAATTGTCTGTTTAAGAGCTGCTGCAATTTACAAATATCTAGCGTCAAAAGCTTGCAGGGTAAAGAGTATAGCTTTTTGTCAAAAATAAGTAATGATTTTCCCAAATTCGATTAATAGTCCACAGCGGCCGGAAATAATCAAAAATATTAAGTTGTCAGCGGAACGCTGAAATATGTCTAAAGTGATACTTTTCCCAGCAACAGAACCTGTTAGATTGCCAATTAAGTTTGAGTTTGGTGGAGGTGGCAGATAATTTAGGATTGCAAAATTGTTGAGGTCGCTATCCGAAAATCTGGATTTGACACTTTTGACTGACACTTTTGACTGAGTGCCCCCCTTAAATCACGAAATGACAAAAGAAAAGTAGGCTTCAAAAAGTAGAAAGCAGAATTTGACATCGACAAAAAAATACTATTTTGAGATTCAGCATTTTTATTTTATTCTGCCTTTTAAGTGCGATTTTTGGTCATAAAACAAGATTATTTACTCGATGGGAGGAGCGATGAACGGCGGATAATTATGACAAAACAACTGAATGTACTTGAGTCAGTTATTCCCACTACGATTTATGAGAATTATTGTTCGGATTTTGCAGGTTTTTCAACCGACTTTTTGCTGGTAATTTGCAACAGTGATAGGGGTAGAACAATAGGCCAAACCAGGGGGCCGAGTAGTAAGGCTACCCAAGAGAGTAAGTCTTTTTTGGATGTGGAAGTATCGTTCCAAAAAACAATGAACCAAACAACAAAAACGATTAAAGAAACCGAAAAGTAGCCAATAACGATCATTCTTTTACCTGCCTGCCTATAGATGGGATCGAAATATTGATAATTTATTGTATCTCAGGCTGTGGCTCGCCGATCGCAACTGGATGCCTCGGCTACAGTTGAAAACGAACAGTTTCACGCCTCCAGCCGTCAACAATGGCGCTCAAAGTCTTGCAATCAGAAGTTTTCGAGGTTTCGTCTAGCCTTAAGGCTACCGCCACAATCACAGCAAATGCGATCGAGGTCTCTCATTCTATGTGATTTAACTCACGTATACCCCAGACTTAGATCGCAAGTCGAGCTCAGAAAGATCACACAGCTTAGCCGACGGCAATCACCCTACTCTGTTCTCAAATGCTCGATATTAGAGTAGTTGAGTTCAACGAAATTTCATGCAAGTTCTGAATTTAAAATCCGATCGCACGATCGCTGAACTATTCTATCAAATCACGCATTCAGGCAATTTGACTCGTACCGAAAGTCACGGACTGCGCGCACTCTGCGAAAGCGCTCTCACCGAAGACGATCGAGATTCAGTCAACCGCCTACTTCACGCCATCCGTCGCGGATGGGTCAGGATTTCCGATTAGTACCCTCAGACAGCAAGTTTAGATCAGTAGTTCCACCCTGTCTGGTATAGAGTTTTGCCCGCAATCAGATTTCCGTGAGTAGGTCGCTCCATTAACCCTCTCATAAAAAAAATTATGCTGCGATCGTGGCGATCGAACCCGGTTTCTTGAAGAAGTCGGGATTTTTGATCTTAAACCGTCAGCAGTCAGCAGTCATTAAGTAGATCCACGGAAAAAAACCACACCAAGACACGCAGTAAATGGAACCAAAACCGGATGTCTGAAGACAGTAAAAATTTTATGTTTAATTAAGGCGATCGATTTAATTAGCAGTCATTGGTGAGCAGATATTAAGTAATCTATTATGAGATAAGTATTAATTGATGTGTCAGATTATAGCCTTTCGAGCTCTCATATTAGGTACGCGAACGGCATAGGGCATAGGGCATAGGGCATAGAGCATAGGGCATAGCTCACCACGCTTGAGAACCGCTATATATTAACAAAGACTACAGATATCGCAGTTGCCAAAAGCGAGGAATCGGGACGGAGTTTTTGTTTCGAGTTGCTCTCTCGATCGAGGAAACATCCGCTCCCCCAATTCGGTTGACACAAATCACAAATTAAGATCCAACAGATCACATTTACTCACCTATTTAAATCACATAAATATTCATAAAATTAGTCAATAATGTCAAATGTCAGTTAAATGAACAAAAAAAGCAATGATGACCCAAACGTTTTTACCTCAATTTACTATTGCAGAGCTAGTGTTTCAGGTATATCACTCCGGTCTGCTGACTCCCACTCACCGACAACAGCTCAAGACAGCGCTGTTAAATGACAGTCTTACCGAAGAAGATCAAACAGCCATCAACCGCTTGCTTCACGCCGTTCGCCGGGGCTGGCTGAAAGTTGTAGATTAAATCGTGACCCAAAAATATTTGCCACTTCTCTGGAAATGCACTGTCAATCAATTTTAGATTTTAGATTTTAGATTTAATCAACAGATGAATCTGGAGATTGAACTTTTATCTAAAATTTTTGACTATCCACAACGAATATCGGGCGCTTTTATCCATTTTTGGGCGGAGTCATCAGAAGGCAGAATTAAATCGCCTCAATAAAATCTGGAATTAAGCTAAATGTAGGGTGCATCACCAGCACCCTGCGGTTTCAACTTCTGTTTTGCCAGCTTATTTACTCAGAAATTTTGCCATCTGGCATCATCGCCTCTCTCAGATTCGCCTCGTTCAAATTTGTCCCACGCAAATTGGCTTGATGCAAGTTTGCTCCCCGGAGATTTGCTCCCTTAAGGGAAACTCCACTCAAATCTGCTAGATGCAGATTTGCACAACTCAAGTTAGCTCCGCTTAAATTGGCTCCCTTCAAATCGGCTTTTTCGAGATTTGCTTCTGTCAAATTTGCCCAACTCAAATTTGCTTGAGCTAAATTAGCATTGCTCAAGTCAGCTTGTGTTAAGTTGGCGTCGGTTAAATTTGCTTTGCTGAGGTTGATTCCGCAAAGTTTGACTTCGCTCAAGTTGGCACCTTGCAAGTTAGCGTTTACTGCATAAACTTGCATCAAAATTGCCCGCTGAAGATTGGCATCTCTGATGTCTGCACCTCTGAGACTCGCCCCCGTTAAATCGGCTCCGCTGAGCACGGCACTCCGCAAGATGGCTCCGCTTAAATTCGCTCCCACCGCCTCGCATTCGCCGAAATTAGCGGACATGAGGTTGGCTTGGGAGAGGTCGGCTTGGCTGATATCTGCTTGATACAGATTGGCTCTGTAGAGCGTGATGCCGATCGAATTTGCACCTGTTAAACTAGCTCCAGTCAGGTCTATATCGCGCAAATTTGTCCTTGAAATATTGATCCCAGCCAAGTCTACGGTACGAAAAACCCGTTCTCCGGCTGCATACCGTCTGAGAAGTTCATCTGCATTCATGTCATTTTCCCCAAAATATTGAATAATATCATTGATATTTCAATAATATTAGGCTTGACATCCACCCCGTCAAACAAGGTACGGGGATTCCCAATCATCACTGATTAGGTTTCTGCTTCGTAGCACCAGCCTTCCGAGATTTACTCTCTTGGGGTCTTACAGTTGCTCCACAGACTGACACGGCTAGCCCAGCCGCCAAAATGTTTTTTGCAGCGTTGATATCTCGGTCATGGTTTGTCCCACATTTAGGACATTCCCATTCCCGAATATTCAGCGGTAATTTATCTACAATATACCCGCAGTTTCCACAACGCTTAGAACTGGGAAACCAGCGGTCTATCTTTATTAGCTCTCGACCGTACCACTCGCATTTGTACGCCAACTGGCGAATTAGTTCGCTCCAACTAGCATCACTGATCGCCATAGCTAATTTATGGTTTTTCACCATATTCTTGATAGCTAAATCCTCAACTACAATCGTTTGGTTTTCACGAATTAGTTGAGTTGTTAATTTATGTAGAAAATCTTGACGCGCATCGGTGATCTGTGCATAGATGTTTGCTACTTGTACCCGCGCTTTTTGCCTGTTGTTACTACCCTTTTGCTTACGGGCTAACGCTTTCTGTTTCCTTTTCAACTTCTTGCGAAGTTTTTTAAAGTGCTTAGGATTGGCGATTTTATCGCCATCGCTAGTAGCAATTAGGCTGGTTATTCCTACATCCAATCCAATAGATTTATCTATCTTCGGAAGTGGCTTGATTGTATAGTCGTCTACAAGTATGGAGACAAACCAGCGTCCAGCAGGTGTCAACTTAACCGTAATGGTAGACGGAATGCACCCTTCGGGAATTTGTTTGCTCCAACGAATTGGCAATGGAGTAGTGCATTTAGCTAAAAATACCTGTCCATCTTTCCATCGGAAAGCTGACTTGCTGAATTCAGCACTGCCACCGTTATGCTTCTTCTTGAAGTTAGGATATCTAGCGCGACCCGCAAAGAAGTTGCTAAACGCTGCTTGAAGGTGTCTGAGTCCTTGTTGCAAAGGTACGCAGCTAACTTCATTCAAAAAATCAAGCTCTTCCTCTTTCTTCCAATTCGTCAGCATAGAGGAGGTTTGGCTGTAGCCAACTTTCTCTTGATGCTCGTACCACGCGATTGTGCGAGCAGCCAAAGCCTTGTTGTACACTAACCGTGTACACCCCATTGTCCGTCGCAAGAGATTTTCTTGCTCAGTAGTGGGATAGAATCGGTAGCGGTAGGCTTTTTCCATTCTCACACGTTAACACATTTTCTGTGATATTGTTGGTTTGAGGCAAGTCTTTTTGTAAAGCCGTCCTTTTAGGACGGGGTTTCTACCCATTTTTTTGATGAGCGACCTTTACGTTTCTTGGTCAGAGTACCATCGCAAAATTGAGGATTTGGCTGTAAAAATTGATGAATCTCAATGGAAATTCGATCGCATTGTCTGTTTGGCGAGGGGAGGGCTGCGCGTCGGCGATACTCTGTCGCGGATTTTCGACAAACCTCTGGCGATTTTAGCGGCCTCGTCATACAGTGGGGCGGAGGGAAAAGTTCGGCGGGCGATCGAGTTTGCGCCTAATTTGACAATGGTGGGCGATAATTTGGGCAGCCGCATCCTGCTAGTTGACGATTTGGTAGATTCGGGAATTAGTTTGGAACAAGGTATCGGTTGGCTGCAAAATCGCTACGGCGAGGATATTCACGAAATTCGGACTGCTGTGCTTTGGTACAAGGCTTGTTCTGTTGCTAAGCCCGATTATTATGTAGATTATTTGGCGGATAATCCTTGGATTCACCAACCTTTTGAAATGTACGAAAAAATGAGTGTGGCTGATTTGGCAGCGAAAGTGGGGAGTTAGTGAAACCCGCTGCTACGAGTCTTTGATTTGTAGTTGCTCTTTTACCCAAGCTCGAAATGCTCTGATTGTTGGGCTTCTGCCTTGGGTGTTGCTGTGATCGACATATTGAGGAATTACATCAATAATGGGAAAGTCGGGGAAATTTGGGCTGGTATCAGACTCAAAATATTTTCCGTCTTGGAGCAGATAGATTTTCAGGATTCGCCCGTCATATCTCCAAAGTTCCGGCACTTTCAAAGCTTGATAGCTGCTCAAACTGGTTTGTGAGGAGTTGTCAATCTCGATCGCCAAATCGGGAGGCGGATCTACTGTTAAATCTATTCTATCCTTACCTCGAATAGCAGCTTCGTGCTGAATGTAGAAACAATCATCAGGTTCTACGCCGCTTTGCATCTCTTTGCTTTTGAACGTAGTAGAACCTAAAACATCACAATCAATATTAAGTTCTTCCAGCAGTAACTTAACAAAGTCACCAATTAGTGATTTAGCTTTTTCATCTTCTAGTAGTAGCCTCCTGATTTCCAGTGATTCTTTATAATAAGTAAGTCGAAGTGCGTAACCTTCCCCTAACTCGTCTAGGATAGCTTCGTACATTTCCCAGCTAACGTTTTGTAACTTTATTTTATTTCCTGGTGGAATAATTAGTTGATTTAGCTCAAATACTGTTGGTTTGGTTTCTGTTTGCATCGGTTGCTTCCAAGAATGGGAGTCATAGCTCTATTTTATCAAGGGATTCAAGAAAAATAGAATACGGCGGTTGAAACCGCGCCGACAAAAACGAATTCCGCCTCCGCGGAATGAAGAAATAAATGAAAAAAATCACGTAATTTTCACCATCTTATCTTCAACCCGCTTGGAGTGGGTTTTGTTTATATAAACGCGGTTTTAACCGTACGTCTGCATCTTAGAATTAGCGAATCGAAAGAATACGATCGCCCAATTCGACACTTCCAGCCAAAACTTCCAGCCGCGCCCACTGATCCGCAGCCAAAATATCCTCTAAACCAGGACTTTCACAGTTATCAGCTTGATGTTTGTCGCACACATTCTCAATCAACTTCGGAATATCCAAAAATTGAATTCTTTCATCCAAAAATAGCGCTACAGCCTGTTCATTTGCCGCATTCAGCACCGCAGGCATCGAGCCGCCTGCACGTCCCGCCGCATAAGCCAACTGCATACAAGGATACTTTTCGTGGTCTGGTTCTCGGAAAGTCAAATCCCCGGATTTTACCAAATCTAGTCGCGGCCAATCTGTATGAATTCGCTCCGGCCAAGACAAAGCATAAAGCAGCGGCAATCGCATATCCGGCCAGCCCAATTGCGCCAAAACAGACGTATCTTGCAGCTCAATTAATGAGTGAATTATGCTCTGGGGATGGATGACAATATCAATGTCGTCATAATCCAGGCCGAACAAGTAATGAGCTTCAATTACTTCTAATCCTTTATTCATCAAAGTAGCAGAATCAATGGTGATTTTCTGCCCCATCGACCAATTCGGATGTTTTAAGGCATCGGCGACTGTTACTCCTGCTAATTTGTCAATCGGCAAATCTCGAAAAGAACCACCCGAAGCTGTGAGAATAATTCGGCGTAAACCTCCATCTGGTATACCTTGGAGGCATTGAAAAATTGCCGAATGTTCCGAGTCTGCCGGCAATACTTTAACCCCGTATTTTTCGACTAAGGGGTTGACAA
Source organism: Microcoleus sp. A6-C6 (assembly GCF_036705955.1). Classification (NCBI taxonomy): domain Bacteria; kingdom Bacillati; phylum Cyanobacteriota; class Cyanophyceae; order Oscillatoriales; family Microcoleaceae; genus Microcoleus; species Microcoleus sp. A6-C6. Next base: position 214,243 of record NZ_JAUBVR010000002.1, read on the forward strand.
CGGGGCCGCCGGCGATTAATGTTTCTTTATTCGCTAAGGCAATATCTTTGCCTGCTTTGATAGCGGCAATTGTTGGCAGCAAACCGGCACAGCCAACTATGCCCGTGACGACGGCTTCAGCGTCGCCGTATTTGGCAACTTCGACAACGCCTGACTCGCCAACAAGTAAAATAGGTTGAGGGTCGATATCTGCGATCGCCTCTTGTAATTCTTGTAGTTTATCTTCGTCGCAAATCGCGACAATTTCGGGTCTAAACTGGCGAATTTGCTGTGCGAGTAACGTGATATTTCGTCCGGCAGTTAACCCGACAATCCGAAATTGTTCCGGGTATTGAGCTACAATATCCAGAGTTTGAGTACCGATGGAGCCTGTGGAGCCGAGAAGAGTTATTGCTTTCACAATTTTTTAAGGTTTTGTGGATTATTCTAATATTACGATTAGTGGAACTCAAATTAGCGGTTAGCTATTGCGTGGCAAGCACATTTGAAGGAATCATATTTTGAGTCGTCAGCTAGTGCCAGATTTCATGGAGAATGGGAAAAATTTTGCTGATGACCGTGAGGAGATCGGCGTTGGAATCACGGATAATATAGAAGAAGGTCGATCGCACTTACCGTCGAGTTTGGTTTTGGCGATCGCGATTGCTGCAATAATTTTCTTTTTGTCTAGCAGTTTACGGCACGCCTTATTCCAATCAACAGCCTTCGATTTGGGGATTTTTGACCAAGCAATTTACTTAATCTCCCAAAACCAAACACCTTTTTCTTCTTTGATGGAGATGCACATTTTGGGAGATCACGCAGCGGTAATCTATTATCCGCTGGCTTTGCTGTACAAAATTTACCCGGATGTGCATTGGCTGCTGTTAGTACAAGCAGTTGCTTTATCGCTAGGGGCTTTGCCTAGCTGGAGTTTAGCGCGTTTAGCCGGCTTAAATCAAGTACAATCCCGTGCGATCGCCATAATTTATTTGCTCTATCCGGTAGTATTCAACATCAACTTATTTGATTTTCACCCGGAAGTGATCGCTTTACCCGCACTGTTAGCAGCAATTTTGGCAGCGCGCCTCAATAAAATCCTGTGGTTTTGTACCGCCATTCTGTTAGTGTTGAGTTGCAAGGCTGTTTTGTCCATAACCGTTGCTGCCATTGGTTTCTGGCTGTTTTTCTGCGAAAAAAAGCAACGGTTTGGGGCGATCGCACTTTTGCTCGGTGTAGCATGGTTTTTGATAGCCTCCCAAAAAATCATCCCCTACTTTAGCGGTAGCGAAGTCGCAGGAGTCGGGCGCTACAGCTATTTAGGCAAATCCGTACTAGAAATCATCATCAACCTCATATTAAAACCCCAGCTAGTATTAGGAAAAATCCTTTCATTCGACGCATTCAAATACTTATTCATCCTCACCTTACCCGTATTTTGGCTGTTACTGCCATTCTCCCCAAAAATCAACCTTAAATATTTAACAGCCCTAATTCCTGCAATCCCTACCTTAATTATCAACATCCTCTCCGACTTGCCATTTCAACGCAGCTTAGCCTATCAATATTCAGTGCCAATCATTCCTTTTTTAATCTTAGCAATCATCGCCAAAGCAGCAGTAATAAAAAACGCAGATCAAGCTACATCGCTAAATACAGAAAAGATTCACTCACCTAAAACCGCAAATATACAATTTAAAAACATCCAAATCCCGCAACTGTGGCGGGGAATGCAATTACCCAAAGCAATGATAATTTGGTCATTAATAATTTTCCTATTACTGGGAGAATCCAAAGACTTTATTCTGTACGCAAATAGACTAGATACCTGGCAAGCCACACGGGAAGCAATCGCAGAAGTTAAACCCCAAAGCAGTATTTTAACAGATAATAGACTTGCCCCTCACTTTGCCCACCGCCCCATAGTCAAATTACTTTCACAAATTTCACCCCAAACAAATTTAGCTGAATTTAAATACATATTATTAAATCTTCGCCATCCCTGGCCCGATACAGAAAAAACTGGTAACACCTTAGCAACTCAACTTAAAAACAATCCCACTTTTAAATTAACTTATCAAAAAAACGAAGTTCTACTATTTAAACGCATCGCCGATTAAACAAATAAAATGCTAACTTTACAATCTCCAAAATCCCATCCAGTATTTTTAATGATTGTCGTAACAACGATAATCTTATTTACCGCCAGTAGCGTGCGCCACGCCTTGTTTCATTCCACTGCATACGACTTAGCCATTTTTGACCAAGCAATTTACTTGATTTCTAAAAATCAAACCCCATTTTCCTCATTAATGGGAATTAATATTTTAGGTGATCATACGGCGTTTATTTTCTATCCGCTAGCTTTACTTTACAAAATATATCCCGATGTGCACTGGCTGTTATTCGTGCAAGCTTTTGCCCTAGCTTTAGGTGCTTGGCCTAGCTGGAGTTTAGCACGTCAAGCGGGATTAAATGAACCAAGGGCGATCGCACTTGCCGCCGTATATCTGCTTTATCCCGTAGTATTTAACGTCAATCTGTTCGACTTCCACCCCGAAGTAATTGCCTTACCCGCAATTTTAGCAGCAATCCTAGCCGCCAGACTCAATCAAACATTGTGGTTTTGTGCAGCCATCATCTTAATTTTAAGCTGCAAAGCCGTGCTATCTTTGACAGTTTTGATGATGGGTGTTTGGCTATTTTTCTTTGAAAAAAACCGCAAGTGTGGACTCATCGCTATATTTCTCGGTGCAGCTTGGTTTTTGATAGCCACTCAAGCAATCGTACCGTACTTTAATCAAGGCAAACAACACGCAGGTGTCGGGCGCTATCACTATTTAGGAAACTCGGTTTTGGAAATTGCGATAAATTTAATTGTCAAACCTCATCTAGTAGCAAGCCGATTTTTTTCGACTGATACTTTGGGATATTTAATTTTGTTATTTTTGCCTGTAATCTGGTGGATTTCCCCGCGCCAACTGTCGCCATTAATTAGTGCTTTACCCATGCTATTCATGAATATTCTCTCTGATATTGAAGCTCAGCGAGATTTGATTCATCAATATTCTGTGCCAATATTTCCGTTTTTATTAACTGCTGTAATTTCCACGGTAGCAGACAGACAGAAAAGAGGCAATAATTTTTGGAAAAATGCCCAGAATTATCTATGGAATCACCGCCACTTGATGCCGCAAATTTTGAAGCCAGTATCGCAACGCATTTCTATTAAATCTGTTAAACATATCTGGATGCGCCACCTTTCGATTCGCCGCAGTTGGAGGTGGGGGAAATTGCTGTTGGCTAATTTGTCAAAATTGTTAATTTTGTGGTCGCTTTTGAGTTTTTTGATTTTGGCAAAATACGGCTATTTTGGGACAATTTATTTAGAGTCTCTCGATACTTGGCAAGCGACGCGACAGGCAATTAATTTAGTGCAAACTCAAGGCAATGTTTTAACAGATAATTCCCTAGCAACTCATCTCGCTCACCGTTCAACAATTAAATTGCTGCATCAAGTTGCCAACGGACAAAGTTTGAATGAATTTGAGTATGTACTATTAAATATGCGCCATCCTTGGCACGATACTGCGGATACTGCTGTCAGTGTCGTCGCTAAACTTAAAAATTCTCCTGAATTTAAGATCAGCTATCAGCAAGACGATGTTTTGTTATTTCAAAGAAAGCGCAATTAGTATGATAATAATAATTGATATTGAGTCTGGTGAATTAACCGTAATTCCTGTAGGTGCCGGTTCACCATTGTCTTTGATCAAGTGCATCAATCCAATAAACCCGCCCCTATGAACAATTTTAAGCTAAAGTATCATCCAGTAATTTGGCAAATCACCCTTTTCGCCCTAATATTTTTCCTATGTAGCAGTGTACGCCACGCCCTGTTTGAATCCAACGCTTTTGAACTGGGAATTTACGACCAAGTAGCGTATCTAATCAGTCAAGGACAAACGCCGTTTTCCTCATTTCTCGAAATTCACCACCTGGGAAATCACGCGGCTGGGGTGATGTATCCCGTGGCTTTGCTTTACAAAATCTATCCCGATGTTCATTGGCTGTTGTTAGTGCAAGCCGTAGCTCTATCATCCGGTGCTTTGCCAGTTTGGAGTTTGGCCAGTCAAGCCGGATTAAAGAATAGTATAGCTTGGGCGATCGCCTGTATCTACCTTTTCTATCCCTTAGTCTTCAATGTCAACCTCTTCGACTTCCACCCAGAAGTAATTGCCTTACCCGCACTGCTAGCAGCAATCCTAGCCGCGCGGCTGAATAAAACTCTGTGGTTTTGTGCTGCCATCGTCTTAGTTTTGAGCTGCAAAGCCGTGCTATCTTTAACTGTGGCTGCGATGGGATTGTGGCTTTTGTGTTTTGATAAAAAACGCAATTGCGGACTCATAGCTCTATTTCTCGGCGTGGGTTGGTTCCTGGTAGTTACTCAGGGAGTTATACCGTATTTCAATCAGGGAAGAGAACACGCGGGAATCGGGCGATATCAATATTTAGGAAACTCGGTTTTAGAAATAGCTGTTAATTTAATCTTGAAACCAAATCTGATTTTAGGGCGGATTTTTTCTGGTGATACTTTTGAATATTTAGCATTATTGATATTGCCTGTAATTTGGTGGCTTTCGCCACGGCATCTGACAGCTTTAATTAGTGCGGTTCCGATGTTGACGATGAATATTCTTTCTGATATCCCGGCTCAACGAGATTTGATTCATCAATATTCTATTCCGATATTGCCGTTTTTGTTGGTTGCCGTAATTTCCAGTTTAGCAGCGAGGAATCAGCACCAGGGAAAGATAATATTTGATAGATTGCCAATTCCTAAGTATCCATTGCCGAGAGTGATTGTAATTTGGTCGTTGATTGGTTTCTTGGCTTTGGCAAAATACGGCTATTTTTGGACTATTTATGTAGATTCTCTGGATACCTTGCCGGCTAGCAGAGAAGCAATTGCTCTCGTTAACACAAAAGGCAGTGTGTTAACAACTTCTCACATGGCTCCGCAGTTAACGCACCGCCCTGTAGTACGCTTAACTCAGGCTCAGACGCCTCCTCCAAATCTCGCAGAGTTTGAGTATGTCTTGCTTAATCTGAGGTATCCTGGCTGGATGAGCGATCGAGCTTTTGTACAAAACCTAGTAACTCAACTCGCCAACAATCCCCAATTTCAACTCAAATATCAGCGGGATGACATTTATTTATTTGTCCAAAAAGCAAACAAATAAATCATCTTCTCTTCTTTCGCGCCCTTTGCGCCTAAGCGCTTCGTAACATAAATCTCATTCACAAATCAATTTCAAATCAATCCTCCGCTTTCAAAGCTCTTATTGCAAACTTCAATTAAGTTTTTAGCGTGCAAACCAATAGTTTACTGCGCCTAGAGGTAGCTAGCAGCGCGGGAGGTGGATTTTAACATTAATCTGACCAAAGTACAGTCAGCGAGCAAAATCAGCCGGGAGGGAGGAGATTTTGGTGGCCGGTGGGATCCGGGGAAATTGCCATCAGATGCTGGTCACAAGGACAGGGCTGTGCTATATTATCTCATTTATATCCGCTGTGGGGGATGATTGATAAGGGCGCGCGATCGCCCCAATCTATGAGACCGCTGCAAAAACCAGGACAGCCGCCAGTTTCCCGAACCGAGACGGATGCGTGAAAAATCGCTAAAAAACCGACAACCTAAAACTCAATTTTTGTCAAGATTTTGCTCCTTGTAAGTAAACAGAAATATCAAGTGTTTAAAATCACATTCTGCGCTACAATTGTCAAAAGCTCGTAGCATCCTCAACTCCGATCCTGAACTATGAACACAACAGAAAAATCTAAACTCTCCAACGAAAAAACCTTGGAGGCAATGAAGAATTTCTCCGAAACCTACGCCAAGCGCACGGGCACTTACTTTTGTTCCGAGCCTTCAGTCACTGCTGTCGTCATAGAAGGACTAGCAAAACATAAGGACGAACTAGGCGCTCCCCTATGCCCTTGTCGCCATTACGAAGATAAAGAAGCCGAAGTCAAAGCCGCCTACTGGAACTGTCCTTGCATTCCCATGCGCGAGCGGAAAGAATGTCACTGTATGTTATTTCTGACGCCAGATAACGATTTCGCTGGAACTAATCAGGAAATTGGCATGGATCAGCTTCAAGCTGTCAGAGAGACTATGTAATCGTTTAAGTAGGCGGTCGTGAATTTGCCGTAGTTTTGAAAACTGGTCGTGATTATTCCTATTTTTAAGACTTAGCTATTAATAAAAACCGATCGCCGCCTACTCAAACACGAATTCCGAATCCCCAATCCCCAATCCCCAATCTCCAATCGCATGACAGAGGAAATGCCGATCGAGTTTTGGCAAGGTATCGAACAATTTAACAGCCAAGATTTTTACGCTTGTCACGATACATTAGAGGCTTTGTGGATGGAATCGGGCGAACCCGACAAAAGGTTTTATCAGGGAATATTACAAATTGCCGTCGCGCTTTATCACTTAAGCAATCAAAACTGGCGCGGTGCAGTAATATTGCTGGGCGAAGGCATAAATCGGCTCAGTTATTATCAGCCGAGTTATGCCGGAATTGCTGTTGAAGATTTGGTCGGACAAAGTGCTAAACTTTTGAACACTTTGCAACAAGCTGGCCCGGAAAAAGTAGCAGAATTTGTGCCGTTATTAAAAGGGGGCGAAGTTGCAGATTTGCAACCGCCGCGAATTGAATTATCAAAGTAGAAGGTGAAACCCGATCGCGATAGCGATGCGGAGCGTGGCAATTTATTGCGATCGATCTTCCCTGTTTCCCTATCTTATAAAAATACAGTATTCTAATAATTGTGTAGCAAAACTAGGGCGCAGAGTATGAGGAGTGGCATTTCATGTGTTTGAGTCGGATGGTGCGCCGAACTCGATCGAGAAAAGGAGATTCCGACGGGGGGGTAAGAAGGGATTGACATACATGGGAAAATTGCGGTATTTTTCGGTTATATCATGGGTTGTACCGCTTCAGCGGTACAATTATAAGTTGGGTTGCTAATTCACAGTTAGTGTGTGTCATTGAAGATTGTAATGGGTTTTACTAAGTTATTAAATGACTAATTTTTTTGACCTAATCTCTTTTATTGCGGGCTTGATATGTATTCAAACCCTCTGGCAACTGTTTCAGGAATGGCCAAAATTTTGGGATGCCCAAGTAACTTTCAAAGATAAAGAGTTAGCCCAGCGGTTGGCTACATTTGTTTTGATACCCATTGGTGTTCTGTTGCATGAAATAGGGCACAGTCTGGCTACTTGGCAAGTAGGAGGAACAGTATCCACCTTCCAATGGCGATTCTATTGGGGCTATATAGTTCCATCAGGAAATTTTAGTCCTGTTGATTACTGGTGGATTGCCTTCAGCGGAAACCTTGTATCTATCCTTCTAGGATTACTCCCAATTCCTTTCATCCCCTATATCCGCAAACGAATTGTTGGAGAACTGCTTTATAGTTATGTCTGTATAGAGTCAATTTACAGTTTAGTAGCGTATCCTGTAATGTCCTTTGGTTTGCGTGGAGGAGATTGGGTCAATATCTATGACTTTACTGTTCAACCTTACGCATCGCTAACTGCAATTGTTCACGTAGGGTTACTGTGCGGATTGTGGCAATTATATCACAGCCGGAAAGCTATCTACTGGCGATTAGCTGGTAACCCCAATACCCTAGATACATGGGAGAAATTAAAGCTAAATATAGCTAACCAATCAAATGACTGGCAATCATATCTGGAACTAGCCTATTTTTTGCTGGAAAATAATGAAGTCCATGAAGCAAAGAAGGTTGCAAATAAAAATTTTCAAATTGTACCTCATGACAATAAAGTGCAGGTTTTTAGAGTAGCTATCGACTGCGCTAGTCGAGCATATCGAAGAGCGATTAAATCAGGTCGGCAATTACTGAATACTGATCTTTTATCTGAAGATCGACTGCGTCTTTATCGAATCTTATGCTTTTCTCTGTACAAAATACGCCGACTACCGGAAGCACTTTCCTACGCAAATCAGGGGTTAACGGTAGATCCTACAGACTATAAACTTCGATGTTATAGGGCTGTTGTGTATCAGATGCTGGGGCAACACCAAGAAGCAAGAGCAGACTTAGGTGTAGCATTAGAAAATGCTCCTGATGAGGATAGCCGCCAACAGTTACAACAGTGGCTAAGGCAGTATTTGAAACGGGTCTAGCTGAGCATCAAGGAAGCAGCCCAACACGTCAGTGCAGCAGACTGCTGGTTGGAGCGTCGGCGTTGTGAAAAAGGTTATTTGCAGCCGCTGAATTTTGCCGTTACATTTTTACCGACAGGTGAAACCCGATCGCGCTAGCGATGCGGAGCATTATCGCCCGCAACTTCGGACGATCGATCGCCAGCTTTCCCTATCCTAGAAAAATACAGCCCCCGCCAATGCTCAAATGAGATGGAAACTAATTTAAAGAAAGAACCTAATAAATCAAAATTTGCCGAACTCACTGCGGACAGCTAATGCCTTAGTACCTAGAGAGTTTGCCAGAAACTTCCCCAGGCGAGCAACCGTCAAAAAATTTGCAAATCCAGCAAATCAGCCAAACACGTCGTGAAAATGGCTATTGTCTTGCTAGGATAATTGGTTGACGCTCTCGGGCAGGTCGATCGACCTTACGGGAATTTTTCACGGCTGTTAAGATAAAATACCTAACTGATCCGGTGTGGTGGATCTAATCTGCATACGGAAAAATCTGAGGTGAGATAATAACCTTCAGTAATTTCACAAATTTTGAGGCTTGTAAGCTATGATGCCCTCCGCTAAACTACTCAATTCCCGCATATTCAAAGGATTATCGCTGCTGTTGCCGCTGACTCTGGCAGGCACTCTAGCCTCTCCCACTTACCCACAGGCTGCCCCGCCCCGCACTCTTTCCGTGCGATCGGACATTCAAGAAGCCGACTCCAAAACCGGCATCGTGACAGCCCGCGGCAACGTCCAAATCAACTATCCAGCCCGCCAAATACAAGCAACCGCAGCTCAAGCTCAATACTTCAGCCGCGAGCGCCGGATCATTCTCAGCGGAGACGTTTATGTATTGCAGCAGGGCAATAGCCTGCGCGGCGAAACCATAACATACCTTATCGACGAAGGGCGGTTTATTGCCCTGCCAGACAACCCAGGACAGGTAGAATCTGTCTATCTGGTTGCCCCGGAACAAGATTCAGCAGTCCAAAATACGATCGGGAAACCAGCCCCGGTTAATCCAAATCCCGGTGCTAAACCGCCCGCACCCCGAACAGCCCCCAAATAACAGCCTCCAATCGCAGCAAAATTTCGCATCCGCAAAAACATACTACTTGGGATAGATGCGAAATTTCGTTGTCTTAAGATTAAAAAGTTTTAGTATTTAGAAGATCGACTTGAGACGCGATCGCACAAGCCTGAATTCTGGAATTTAACTGGCAAGTGATCCACCTAATTAAACGTAAAATACCGATCGCTCAAAGGCTTGCTGTGTATTTCTTCTTTTTATGCTGAGCGAAGTCGAAGCACCTTCTACCTTCTACCTTCTACCTTCTACCCTCTTCCTTCTTCCTTCTACCCTCTTCCTTCTTCCTTCTTCCTTCTTCCTTCTACTTAAAAGTTGCCTCGGCGATCATGAAAATTGTACTCGAAAATATTCACAAATCCTACGGAAAACGCCATGTAGTCAGTCGCGTCAACCTTTCAGTAGCCCAAGGAGAAATCGTCGGACTGCTCGGCCCCAACGGTGCCGGCAAAACCACAACATTTTACATCGCAACCGGATTAGAAAAACCCAATCAAGGGACAGTTTGGCTCAACGATTTAGACATCACTAAATTGCCGATGCACAAACGAGCACATTTGGGAATAGGCTATCTCGCTCAAGAAGCCAGCATTTTTCGCAACATGACCGTGCGCGACAATATTTTGTTAGTCCTGGAACAAACTCAAGTTCCGCGTTGGGAATGGAAAGAGCGAGTCGATTTTTTGTTGGAAGAATTTCGCTTACAAAAAATAGCATCCAGTTTGGGAATTCAAATCTCTGGAGGAGAAAGGCGGCGGACTGAACTGGCGAGAGCCTTGGCTGCTGGGCGAGACGGGCCGATGTTCCTATTTTTAGACGAACCGTTCGCAGGCGTCGATCCGATCGCAGTTGATGAAATTCAGACGATAATTTCCAAACTGCGCGATCGGCAAATCGGCATCCTGATCACCGATCACAACGTCCGAGAAACCCTCGAAATTACCGATCGAGCCTACATCATGCGAGACGGTCAAATTTTAGCATCCGGCGCTGAAGAAGAACTCTACAGCAACCCTTTAGTGCGGCAATATTACTTGGGTGACAACTTCGTGCGATAGTCTTTGATAGCAGAAAGCAGAATTTTAGAATTGAGAATTTAACTTTTACAGTCCAGGACGCATCAAACCAAAAAAACCGGGTTTTTCACCCAATCTGCGGACTGCGGAGCGTCTTTTCGTAAAAAACCCGGTTTCTGACTAGCCGTGCGTAATTCCTATTTTAAATTAAGGAGCAATCAGCGAGAACGCGCAACTATGAAAATAGCAATGTCCAAATCCTTCAATCCCCTCAACTGGCTACCGAGAATTTCAGTAATGGACTGGTACATTACCAAAGAACTCATCGGCCCATTTCTGTTTGGTGTCGGACTATTTACATCAGTCGCCGTCACCGTTGGAGCCTTATTTGAATTAGTCCGCAGAGTAACAGAATCAGGCCTTCCCTACGGCGCCGCTATGGAAATTTTCCTACTGCAAATTCCATACTTTGTAGTATTAGCTTTCCCCATGTCAATGCTGCTAGCAACCTTAATGAGCTACAGCCGACTTTCCAGCGACAGCGAACTCATCGCCCTCCGCAGTTGCGGAGTTAGCATTTACCGATTGATCATGCCGGCAGTCATTATGAGTTTAATCGTTGCCGGCTTCACCTTTGCTTTACAAGAGTTAGTCGTACCCGCCGCTAGCTACAGAGCTACTTTAACTTTAGACAGAGCCCTGAAGCGAGAAAAACCGACATTTCAAGATAGAAATATTATCTACACAGAATTTCGCAAACCAGAAAAAGGCGGTGAAGAAATCCTGTCCCGCTTTTTTTATGCAGAACAGTTTGACGGCCAGCAAATGAAAGGTTTAACAATTATCGATCGCTCCACCCCTGGCCTCAATCAAATCATTTCTTCAGAATCAGCTACTTGGAATCCCTCAGAAAACACCTGGGATTTTTTCAACGGAACCGCTTATATAGTAGCTCCAGACGGCTCTTACCGCAATATAGTTAGATTTCAACACCAGCAATTACAACTCCCCCGCACGCCCTTAGATTTAGCTGCGAGAGTGCGAGATTTCAAGGAAATGAATATTGCTCAAGCTTTAGAGCGTTTGGAAATCATTAAAAATAGCGGCGATGCACCGCAAATTCGCAAACTCAAGGTGCGAATTCAAGAAAAATATGCTTTTCCTTTTGTGTGTCTGGTATTTGGTTTAGTGGGAGCCGCTTTGGGAACTCAACCGCGCCGCTCCGGGAAAGGGACAAGTTTTGGTATTAGCGTAGTTGTAATTTTTACTTACTATGTATTTGGTTTTATCACCAGTTCAATGGGCGTGAAAGCTGTTTTGACTCCGATTATATCGGCTTGGCTGCCGATCGCATTTGGCTTAGGAATAGGAGGATTGTTGTTGGGAAGAGCCGCGTCTAGGTAAGTTTTACCAATCAAATTGCTAATTGGTAATTAATTTCGGTTAAATCGGAATAATCACGCAGTGCGAGCGTCCCCGCTCGCGAGTTAAAACATAGTGCTGAAATCGCAAAAATATGATTCCGATGCGAGCGGAAAACCATATAACTGCTTAAGTTAAAACTGACATCTCAAAGCATTTTTTTATTCTTCCTTCTTCCTTCTTCCTTCTTCCTTCTTCCTTCTTCCTTCTTCCTTCTTCTTTCTTCCTTCTTCCTTCTTGCTTCTTCCTTCTTGCTTCTTCCTTCTTCCTTCTTCCTTCCTTTAAGGATTAGCAAAAGTATTAATTTCGCCGCCGCCAATATACCGTCCCGGAGTCAAAGAGCGAGGTGTAGAAAAAGGTTGCGGTTGAATTGGCTGCGCGTTCTGATTGGTGTTTTGGGGAACAGCTCCAAAGTTAGGCTGACCAGGTAAGTTAAGGCGACTCGGTTGAGGCTGTTGAAATTGAGCATTCGCTGAATTGGGAGAGAATTGAGGGCTAATTATCTTGCTTCCCCCGATGCCAGGGGACTGCCCAAAATTGGGAATTAGCGGTATTGGCGAAGGTGTGGCGACGGGAACTGCCACAGGTTGAACGGACGGTGCGAAGCCGGAGTCAGATAAATTAGTTTGGTAGGGATTTTTGGGTAAAACCACAGTTGGAGTCTGTGGAGTAATTGTGGAGATGACTGATACTCTAGAATTTAACCCGGCCAATGATTCAGGAACCGTAGCTGCTGGGTTTAAGAATTGTTGAGAGTCGCTAATAATTGTATTTGTCGGAGCCGCAAGTGGCGAGAGTGTCGCGGGAAAATTCACAGGATTTGCTCCAGCTTGAGTCGTAGCGGCGGTTGGCAGGAAATTTGTCGGATTTGTTGGAGAATCGGGGGACGGGGGTCGATCGAGCAATTTAGCCGAATTTGCACTTTTTACAGCCGCCGTTGCCGAAGTGTTGGCAGCGATGTATTTTTTCATGGCTGCTTGCAGCGGACTCAAAGCCAGAGGATTGTCGTTTTGTTTACCTGAATTACCGCTACCTGATGCCTCCGGTAAAGTTGCTTCCGTACCCGCAGACTCAGGAGCGATCGTTTTTATCCCGGAAATGGTCGCCCCACTGCCAGATAAACTCAAATCTGATGTCGCGTTTGAACTTGGCAAGTTGGAATTTTGCGGGTTATTGTTGACTGTCCCAACCGCAGAATTTTGTAAATTTGGCAAAGACAAAAATCTGCTGATTGCCGCCTGCTTGGGGGCTGAAAATTGCCGAGGAATTGTTAATTTGCGATCGCGAATTTCCTCGAATAAACCTTTGCTTTTGATTGCTGATGAATTGAATAAGTTCAGTTCAGAATTAGACTCATTGAACTGATTGACTAGCACCGGCAAGCTGTCGATTTCAGCCGCAATGGCGCTATCTTCAGCAGACAGCCCGGAGATCGAATCTGGGTTGTTTGAGTCTGCTGCTGCTTCGCCATCTATGCTCAACCTTTCTGGATTTACGGACACCTCCCAGATAAATAACCCGCCGGCACACAGCACGGCTAGCGGAGCCCAAACCGCGGGTTGCGTCCAGTGGCGCAACCGTGCTATCAGATAGCGGACAGATGTAGGGAATTTCTTAAAATTTGACATAGTTTTGCTTCCATCCGATCGTGCGGACTTAAAACTATTTTTCATAGTCTACCACATCAATCTTGAGGATTTTTGCTGTTTCGTGGTAAGTGCGATCTTCTCTTCTGCAAGCTTCGCTAACGGACTTTTGATTGAAAGTTGCGAAAAATATAATAGCATAAGCAAGAATCAACAAGGAAGTTGCAATATATATAGCTCATGAAAAGTGCAATTAAGAACGTCCTAATTCTCGGGCACGGTTGCTACAGATGTATGCAACAGGTGAAGCTCGATCGATCACTGGAAGGCATAAGTGTTGCCAACTAAAATAAAGCAGGCTAAGAATGATAAAATCTGACGCAAGCACGGTGTTGAGCCTGCGTGGGTGTCAGCCGATCGACCTCAAAGCAAAATGTCAAGGCAAAATTGACATTGGCAAGGAAGCAACACGAAGACGAAAGTTGAGAGAAAATTAATGAAAAAAGTAGTAGAAGTATTAGCAAATCGGGAAGAACTCATAGAGCGCTCTCTCGCGGTTGTCTTGTCGAAAATCCCAGCAGCCATCGCAGAACGCGGAATTTGTACGATCGCCTTGGCGGGCGGCAGCACACCAGAACCGCTCTACAGAGCGATCGCCACCCAAGACCTGCCTTGGGACAAAATTCACGTTTTCTGGGGCGACGAACGCTACGTTACCCCACAGCACCCGGACAGCAATCAAAAAATGGCGCGCCTCGCTTGGCTCGATCGAGTAAACATCCCCGCCAGCAACATTCACCCCATGCCCACAGGCGCGGCTGACCCCGCAGCCGACGCCTCAGCGCACCAAACCGAATTGCAGCAGTTCTTCAAAATATCAGAAGGTGAGTTTCCCGCTTTCGACATCATTCTATTAGGCATAGGAGACGACGCCCACACAGCCTCTCTATTTCCCGGCACAGCAGCCTTGCAAGTCCGCGACGCTCTAGTAACTGTCGGCAACAAAGACGGTCAACCCCGCATCACTTTTACAGTCCCCTTAATCAACCGCGCCCGGTGCGTCATCTTCATGGTCGCAGGAGCCAGCAAACAACCCGCCCTCGCTCAAATTTTTGCCCCCGCAGCCGACGCAATGACCTATCCAGCCAGACTCGTTGAACCAGAGGGCGAACTTTGGTGGCTGCTCGATGCGACCGCAGGCGAAGCGGTAAAATAGCCGAGACAGCTTGCGCCATGCCAATATAGTCAACAGTATCACTCACGGACGATCGCCAATCAGCGCAAACGTCACGGCGTGAGTGGACTTGCTAGTATTAGCTAAGTAGTATAAGAATTGTGGCTGTTAAAGTTAAAATTTGACTATATACACGACTATTTTTATGAGGCTGATTTGAAAATCTGGCCGATAGCAAGGAGAAATCGATGATTGTCTGTCCCAATTGCAATCACCAGAACCCCGACGGGGCCAGCCAGTGCGAGTCTTGTTACACGCCTTTACCCGTTACCGCCAGTTGCCCAAACTGCGGTGCAGCGGTTCAGGCAGATGCAGCATTTTGCGGTCAGTGTGGCTTTAATTTGCGTCCGGGTTCCTACGTTCCAGAAGTTGAGGTGACAGTACCGTCCGCCTCGCCTGTGGGCCCCACAGTGGTATCGCCACTGGTGCCGGACTTAGCGCCAACCGAACCCCTGACGATCGCAATGGAACCTCTAGTTACCCCAGATCTGGGGCCGAACTTGGAAAAAACTCCCGTCAGCATCCCTACGATTGCAGAACCCTCGCCGTCGCCATCGGTTCCTGTTACAACTGAATCGGTGGCAACAGCACCAAATACCTCTCCCCCGGTTCCCAACCCACAGCCAGCGGGTGTGGCGAAAACTCAACTGCAACAGCAGTCGGCGCGTCTGATACACGTTCAGACAAATACGCCGATCGAATTGCCTCACAATCTGGCTGTGATTCACATCGGCAAGCCAAATGATTTGGTGCCGCCGGATATTGATGTTTCGGGATTTGCTAATTCTGAGATAGTTTCTCGGGTACACGCAAATCTCCGGGTGGAGGGAGATGCTTGCTACCTAGAAGATGTAGGGAGTTCTAACGGCACTTATGTCAACAATACTTCCCTGCCCCGCGGAAACCGACATCGGTTGCGACCGGGAGACCGCATCTCTCTGGGGAAAGGAGACCTGGTTACGTTTCTATTTCAAATCTCTTAGATCGAGTTTGGATTGGGCTAGAGAAAGTCTAAAATCTAAAATCGCATCTTGAGGCGCTCTACCAAAACTCAATGCTGCCAATGTGATTAAGCTGACCTTGCTACATCCACTCCAGTCTATTCCCGTCCGCAGTTGGATCTTTGATGACGAACAGGTCGTCCGGATCGGGCGATCGACCGAAAACCACGTCGTTCTTTTTAGCGCTGTGGTTTCTCGTCGCCACATCGAATTGCGACGCAGCGGTATAACTTGGGAACTGATTAATTTAGGTACCAACGGCACTTACCTCGATGGTAAGCCGATCGCTAAGGTTCCCGTTGTGGACGGTCTGATCGTTCACTTGGCTCGATCGGGACCGAAAATTCAAATCAACGTCGATGCGAATCAGTCCTCAGTCCAGTTAGCACAAATTAGCGTCAAGTCAAGGGAAGCTAAGGTAATTGACGCTCCCTCGGAGGACGCCCAGATTAGCACGATTCCTCTTCCCAGCCACAAAGAAGTTGGCACTTCCAAGGAAGAAGAGGAGTTGACGGAGGCAGAAAATACTCGCAATTATTCGGAACAAGAAGAAGAATATTAAATCGGCATCTTTGGACGATCGACATTTTTCTCTCGCTGGCACTCAGGAGTTTATTTATGAGTACATCACAACAGATTGTTAGGCGCAGTTCGCTGCTCAACCGTCGCACGATCGACCGCCGCACGGCGGAAGAGGTCGGCAGGGTGGATCGGCTTTGGCTCGATCCTCACTCCCAGCGGGCGATCGGCTTTACTTGCAAGTCGGGACTTTTGGGCAGCAAAAAAACCTGGTTCGCTTGGGCGCAAGTTGATACGGTGGGCGAAAATGTTTTTGTGACGATTAACCCGGAACTCCCGGAATTGCATCAGCCGGAACAAGCTGTTTGTCCGATCGGGCTTGAGGTGCTCACGGATGCAGGAAATAAGGCGGGTACGGTGGTTGACTACCTATTTGATGTCCGCACTGGTTCTGTTACCGATTACCTGTTTAAATCGAGCGGCTGGCGCGGCGTTTTAGACGGGATTTACTTGCTGCCGGTGGCAGCTATTTCGACCATCGGCAGCAAGCGGGCGATCGTCTCTGAGGCTACTGTATCGGAACCGGTGCAGTATGCGGAGGGACTGCACCACAAAGTCGGGATCGTAGCAGAGTTTTTACAGGAAGATTTCGACAAAACTATCAAAAATGTGGCTGGCGTGAAGCGGGGGGCTCGAAATCTGGCGGGGAAAATTCAAGATAAAGCTCTAGAAGTCAGGGATGTAGCTCAAGAAAAAGTGGCAGAGTTGAAGCGGCAAAGGGATGAATCTGTACCGCCAGATCCGGCACAACCGCCAGAGTCCGATTTGCCCTCTTAGTGTGGCCTCCCTGATCGAGAAAGCTGCTACTTGCCGATCGCATTTTTGGGGCGGCCCGTACCAGGAAGGTCGATCGGTATTTTCGTAGGAGATTGAGGCTTTCTGTGCGAGGAATTCCACCGCTACTCAAAGCATTGTATTTTAAACGTATTGCATCAATAAGGAAAATGTTAGCAACTCAAAAAGACCTATGCTGTTTGATACAACCAACTATTATTTCATCTAGAATGAGTAGCGTCGGACTGATAACGCCTTTAATTATCAAATTTTTTGCGGTTTTATCCCAAAAATTAGCTCTTGAATTATCCCCGTTTCTGTCTTGCGGTGGAGTGTCAAAACATCAGTGATCACCTTAACTCTGCTACATCCTATCCAGTCTGTCCCGGTTCAAAGTTGGTGTTTTGAATCCGAATCGGTGGTTCGGATCGGTCGATCGAACGACAATGATGTAATTATTTACAGCGCTGTAGTTTCCCGCCACCACGTAGAGCTGTGGAATCACCCTTATGGCTGGGAAATTATTAATTTTGGCGCTAACGGCACTTATGTAGATGATAGACCGATCGCTCAGGTTTCATTAGCGGACGGGATGACGATTCGCTTGGGCAATTCCGGGCCGAAAATCAGGATTCGCGTGGGCGCGACGACTGTCCCACCGACCAAAATAACTCGGCCGCCACATTCTGAACTCGCCGACAAAAAGGACGAAGTTTCAAAAGAAAACTCAACTACTTGGTCTCAGACTGGGGGAATCATCGAAGACTATGAACATGGAGCGCTGACTCAAATCGATCTTGACTGACCGGCCGGTATCTATGCCTGCTCGCAAACTCCAACAAAGCTTCAGCACAATTCGATCATCTAACTAATATCTGGGCAATTGGGCTGATTTTTGCCCAAATATACCTATACATTAATTCATAAAACGAATTGCATAAATATTTAATAGAGCGGGTCAACCGCAGATAAACACAGATAAACGCAGATAAACGCAGATGATTTCAAGAATTGAGAGCGAGGGCAATGCCATGCAAGTCTACAGATTCTCTAGTACGAAATCAACCTTCTAAAGACAAGATTTGAGGAATATCACTCGATATTAACTCAGTTTCGTTGCTTGCCCACCGGCGATAATCTAAAAGTAACTGGTACATCAACCGCTGTTTGACGCTCAGCAGCACGCTCTTGAGCAAACCGTTGCCCGTTGCTTCTAAAATCGATTTAGGCGTCAGCCAAAACGGTGGTGGTAGCTCTACTTGCACTTCCAAATCCGCTTTTCCCTTCAAGTATGCTACCCCGCTACTTTGGTGCACATAAAGCTTTCCTTTAAGATTGAGAGCAAAGCGATCGTTTATATAATCCACGCCGAGAATTTCGCAGGCGACGGACTCCAAATTGATTGTGCCGTCCGACTGCGCCCACACTCTCATGTCTACTGTGGGTTGAATGCTCAGCATCATAAATTGTAACGGCCGCATTTTCAGGCGGAAACAGTCATCGCTAAGTTGCTCTGTGCGAGTGCGATCGACCAGAGCGTTCACCAGTCGCCTCGGCTGGCGCAGATAATGTTGAATGGGAACCCGTTCATCTGGTACGGCGATCTCAATGGATTGGAAAGCATTAAAGCGTATATACATGAGAAGATATCAATATATAGGATTCGTAAGCATATCTTAATAAACTATAACTTTTTTTAGGTGATATGAGTTGCGGGTTAACTCGCACACTCAGGCAATGTCATCCGAGAAATAACGGATAAAAGCTTTCGGTACATCACTAATTTTTTCATCATACTTGCTCGCTGATGAGAGTAAAGCAAACATTTGTAACGTAAAATTACCGATTATTATGAAAATTTCCTTAGCGAAGCCCTCGAAGACGATCGCACATCTCGGCCCTATAGGCACTAATGCAGAAACAGCCGCTCTATCTTATGCCAAGTGGCTGAGCCAAGAAACTAACTCCGAATGCACCCTGTGTCCTTATTCAACCATTTCTCAGGCACTAGAGGCATCTGCCTCTGGACAGGTTGATTTTTCAATTGTGCCGGTGGAAAATTCGATCGAAGGTAGCGTGACTGTTACCCTAGATACCCTGTGGCGACTGGATACACTGCGCATTAAACACGCCCTGGTTTTGCCGATTTCCCACGCGCTGCTGTCAAATGCTCAAAGTTTTAACGAGATTCAAAAAGTTTACTCTCACCCGCAAGCCCTAGCTCAGTGTCAGTTGTGGTTGGCCGAGTTTATCCCGGAGGCTCAGTTGATCCCAGCCAATTCAACCACGGAAGCGTTGCAGTACCTGGAAGATAGTAGTATAGCGGCAATCTCTTCGCCCAGAGCCGCCGAACTCTACAAATTGCCGATGCTAGCGAGCCCGATTAATGATTATCCCGACAATTACACTCGATTTTGGATACTCGGCCCGAATGCAGGAGAAATTGGCAACCCAGAAGCCGCCGATGAATCATTGATCAAATCCATCACCAAATCTGCTGCTACATTGATCCTTGATGCTTTACCGTCCAATTGTACTCACACATCACTAGCTTTTAGCGTACCTGCAAATATGCCGGGAACACTGGTAAAACCTTTACAAGTATTTGCCAGTCGCGGTATTAACTTAAGTCGGATTGAATCTCGGCCGACTAAGCGATCGCTCGGAGAATATATTTTCTTTATGGACGTTGAAGCGGATGCTTGTTCTACATTAGTGCGATCGGCACTAGAAGAGCTAAAAAAACACACGGAAACTTTAAAAATCTTTGGGTGTTACACTGTACTGTCAGTAGTATAATTTTAAATACAACTTAGGAGGCTAGCCAGATGAATGCGGATGAACTTCTGAAGCGATATGCAGCCGGAGAAAGAGACTTTCATGAAACCAACTTGAAAGAGGCTTCTTTGCGAGAAGCTTTCTTGATTCATATTAATCTGGCTTGTGCCATTTTGAAAGAAATCAATTTAGCTTCGGCAGACCTAAGTTGGGCGAACTTAATAGGTGCCAACCTCAAAAATGCTTGCCTGGTAATGACCAAACTAAAGGCGGCCGATTTGACTGGAGCAAATCTAACTTTTTCCAGATTGACAGGAGCTGACATGATTGAGGCAAACCTGAAAAACGCCAATTTGAGCGACAGCAAAATGATTGGTGTTGATTTGAGCGGGGCTTCATTGTACCGGGCAAACCTAATCGAAGCCAACCTCATTGATGCTTGCTTGGACAATACAGACCTCAGAGAAGCCAATCTAAGCGAAGCAAAACTGCGGGGAGCAAGTCTAAAACAGGCTAACCTGAAAGGAGCATTGTTGTATGAAGCTAATCTTCAGGGCGCCGATTTGACAGAAGCTGACTTGCGCGGTGCTAATTTGAGCGGAGCCTTTTTATGCGGTGCTAAGCTCGAAGGCGCTAAATTTGATAAGGCAACAAATTTAAGCGGAGCGATTCAGTTTTGCATCAGACAACTCTGAAATTACGCAATATATACGCGCAGAATTCCACAACTAAGGACGAAAAAATATATTATTCATTTGGCTGAAAGTGCAGTTAATTTGCTCCTGTACCTTGGCAAAATGAAGCTGCATCTTCAGAATCTCTTTTTTAGAATTAGCTTCAGCAATCTTACTTTCCAAAGCTAGCAAGTTGCGGTTGAGAGTTTCTACTCGCACAGTTTGGTCGTCTAAATCAATTTTTAGTTCTGCTACCTTATCTAACTCGATCTGCTTCCGAACCCAGGCCTGGCGAACCACATTTTCATCGCCTTTCTGAAGAGCTAGCAAAGCTCGCTGCTGCCACTGATTGGCTTGAGATTCAGCTTGATTGTACTGCCACTGAATGCGGAGTTGGGCGGAAATTGCACTGCCAACAGCCTGACGCAGTTCTTTGAGAAGTTCCTGAATTTCTGAGATTAACAACTCCCAAAGATTCATCAGTTCGCTGGTAAATTCTTCGCGTTCTACAGAGGCGACTAATGCTTCTAACAGCAACAAATTTGGTTGCATTTGCTGCATAATTGTCTCAAATATTAACTGTGCTTCTGACAACTGTCGATCGATACTTTTTTCTGAGACTGCACTCGGTGAGTTATTTAAGATTTTTTGAGTCCTGTCTGCCCCTGTTTCGGAATCTAAAGTTGCAGGTACAAAGGCCTGTAATTTTTCGCGGGCGATCGCACTCAGCCTTTCTCGCAGCAAATCGCAGGCCGCCCGCTGCACAGGCCCTGTTTCGGTTTGACAAATCTCGATCGCTATTTTTAAGCCTGCATCGCCGTAATTCAAAGCTTCCTTGAGGGCGGCAATGCGATGTTCGCTAACAGAACTAGACAGCCGATGTTTAACTCCGGCTAATCCGCCGAGCACGACACCGCCCACAGGAGGTGGCAGTTGACCTCCTCTAACTGCATCGTATGGTTTCGGTTGGTCGAGATTTTGTGACACAAGCATCTAATTTTGGAACGGGCAAGATGCCCGTTCCACAACAATAAATTTTTCTGTGGAACGGGCATCTTGCCCGTTCCTAGATATTTTTGTAAAAGGTCTATTAATTCTCAATTATTTAATCTCCAATGCGAAAATCTAAAATCGAAAATAGTATGATTTGTGTGTAATTTTGGCTTCAATGCAGGCAAAACCGATCGTACTTTTTGCCTGCGCTAATTCCCTATTTGAGCGTATCTTTCAGTACAGTCCTTGCTGCCAAGTGATTGCGAGTAGAGGTCAAAATTTCGGTTTCGCGTTCCAATCTCGCTGCTGTATCTTGCAATTCTAAAAGAGTTTGCTGTTCTGTCGCTGCACCGTAAAGATAGCTGGCTACCCAGTATGACAGTTCTGTGGGCAAACTGGGAATGTCATCCGGTAGGTCGATCGGCTGATCCATCAATTTGCTAGACAGGCGAACTACATCTCTCAGCAGTTGTTCGACTTCTTTGCCCAAAGATCGGAGGTCTTTTTGCGGCGGTTCGTCTTCAATCCATTCTACTAAACCGACTAAATAGGGTTTTTCCCGAACGGCATCGAGGACTCGGAACCGCTGCTGTCCGAGAGTCATGATTTTCATGCGATCGTCCGGGAGGCGCTGACAGTGAATCACTTCGGCGCAACAGCCAACGGCTGAGACTTTGTTTTGGTTGGGGTCCCACATGAGTACACCGAAACGGCGATCGCCCTCAAGAATCGTATTCATCATGATTCGATAGCGAAACTCGAAAATTTGCAGCGGCAGCGGTCTACCTGGAAATAGAACCACTTCCGGCAATGGAAATAGGGGGAGTTCGCGAACTGCTACAGAGGAGGAGGATGCCATTGTCGCTCAAAGGTGACGGTACTTGCGCTTCTTTTTCTTACTTTAACTGATTTGAGTAATTCTGGGGCGGGAGCGATCGGGCTTTTGCAGGGTCTTCGGGATCAACTGCGGGCGATCGCCAATCCTCTCAGCAACTGCTGCCAGCTTGAACAAGCCGTCATACCTTTAAAAATGATAAAAATTATGTTTTTGCTTAATTAACTATGTTACAGGCTATGAAAGCCACTTTACAATGACCATTTGTTTGATGGCCGCTGATCGATAAAATTTTACGTTTAATTGGAGCGATTTACTTACAAACCACTAACTACTGACTACTGACTACTGACTACTGACTACTGACTACTGACTACTGACTACTGACTACTGACTACTGACTACTGTTGATCGCACTTTCAACAAAAAGAAGGAACAATGTATTTTTCCATTGTTCCTTCTTTCTGCGTTTAAAATCCGTCAATCTACAGCTTAACTTCGATATCTACGCCGGCTGGCAAATCCAGTTTCATCAAAGCGTCAATTGTTTTAGCAGAAGGCTGGTGAATGTCGATAATGCGACGGTGCGTGCGGGTTTCAAAGTGTTCGCGAGAATCTTTGTCTACGTGTGGCGATCGCAGCAAGCAATAAATCCGTCGTTTTGTCGGTAGGGGAATCGGGCCGATCGCAGTGGCGGCTGTCCGATTTGCTGTATCTACAATCTTTTCGCAAGATGCGTCTAGAATTCGGCGATCGAAAGCTTTGAGGCGAATGCGGATTTTTTGCTGTGGAATAGTTGCCATTTTTTTTGTTGAATTTTCTAGGTTCAGTTTGTTTTTAGTTGTTAGTCAGGAGTCAGGAGTCAGTAGTCAGTAGTCAGTAGTCATTAGTTTTCACTTGTCAATTGTTAGTTGTTTTTTTGCTAACAACTAACTGCGGACTAATGACCATGCCCAAAAACGGTCTTCTCCGACTTTAGTCGTGGATATCCTAAAATTTTAGACTGCTGTTGAATATCCAGATTGAATGTTGCACATCAATCTAAAATCTCAAATCGACTGACTGATGACTCATCAATAAATAGCAGAAAAGCCACTAAATTTAATTAGGCTTTTCTGCTATTTAAAGCGTTAGCGGATTCCTACTTGAGGATTTTGGAAACAACGCCGGCGCCGACTGTACGGCCACCTTCGCGGATAGCGAAGCGCATTCCTTGTTCGATCGCGATCGGGTGAATCAGATCAACAGTCATTTTGATCCGGTCACCAGGCATCACCATTTCAGCTTCCGTACCATCATCAGCAGTGAACTGCATGATTGTACCAGTTACGTCAGTTGTACGGACGTAGAATTGAGGGCGGTAGCCAGAGAAAAAGGGCGTGTGACGGCCGCCTTCTTCTTTTTTCAGAATGTACACTTCAGATTCAAACTGAGTGTGAGGCAAGATGCTCTTCGGCTTGGCAATTACCATGCCTCTTTCAATATCAGCCTTCAAAATACCCCGGAGAAGTAGACCCACGTTGTCGCCGGCCAAGCCTTCCTCCAAGGACTTGGTGAACATTTCCACACCAGTCACCGTAGTGCTGCGAGTGTCCTTAAGACCAATAATTTCGACTGTTTCGCCGACTTTGACTTTGCCACGTTCAATCCGACCAGTCGCCACAGTACCCCGACCAGTAATCGAGAATACGTCTTCTACAGCCATCAAGAAAGGCTTATCAATTTCGCGTTCTGGAGTAGGGATGTAAGAATCCACTGATTCCATCAGCTTGTAAATCTTGTCAACCCACTCATTCTCGCCTTGTTTGGTTTTGGGATTAGCAAGCATCGCTTCGAGAGCTTTCAATCCCGAACCGGTCACGATGGGGATGTCATCGCCAGGAAAATCGTAGGAACTCAACAGTTCACGAACTTCCATTTCTACCAATTCCAACAGTTCAGCGTCATCCACCATGTCTTCCTTGTTCAAGAAGACAACCAAGCTGGGAACGCCAACTTGCTTAGCTAGCAGGATGTGTTCGCGAGTTTGAGGCATGGGGCCATCTGCTGCTGACACTACTAGGATGCCGCCGTCCATTTGAGCAGCACCGGTGATCATGTTCTTCACATAGTCAGCGTGTCCGGGACAGTCTACGTGAGCGTAGTGGCGACCTGTAGTTTCGTATTCTACGTGAGCGGTATTAATTGTAATACCGCGTGCTTTTTCTTCTGGCGCAGCGTCGATGTCGGCGTAGTTTTTACCCTTAGCCTGACCCAGTGCAGAAAGAGTCATCGTAATCGCCGCGGTCAAAGTTGTTTTGCCGTGGTCAACGTGACCGATGGTGCCGATGTTTACGTGGGGTTTAGTCCGTTCAAATTTTGCGCGTGCCATTCTCGATCTGTTCCTTGTTTTTTTTAGCGATTTTAGACTTGAGATTTTAGATTCTCGATTTTGGATTCAATCCAAAATCCAAAATCTAAAATCCAAAATCATTAGTTCCCTTTGTTTTTCGCGATAATGGCTTCAGCCACATTTCGCGGCACTTCTTCGTAATGGCTGAATTCCATTGTGAAGATGCCTCGACCTTGGGTTTTTGAGCGGATATCGGTAGCGTAACCAAACATTTCTGCTAGTGGAACTTTGACAGAAACTTTGGCAATTCCCTGATCCGTCTCTTGACCCTCGATCTGACCCCGACGCGAGTTGAGGTCTCCGATGACGTTCCCGATGTAATCTTCGGGAACTTCAACCTCTACCTTCATCATAGGCTCTAGTAGCACTGGCGACGCCTTCATCACGGCTTCTTTGATCGCCATTGAACCGGCGATCTTAAATGCCATTTCTGAGGAGTCTACGTCGTGGAAAGACCCGTCTACCATAGTAGCTTTGAGGTCAATCACGGGATATCCTGCTACAATACCCGATTCGCAGGCTTCTTTCATCCCCTGTCCTGCCGGCCCGATGTACTCTTTGGGTACAGTGCCGCCGACTATTTTGGAGACAAATTCAAAGCCAGTTCCGACTTCGGTGGGTTCTAGTTCGATCACGACGTGACCGTACTGACCTTTACCGCCACTTTGGCGGATAAATTTACCTTCGGCGCGGACGGCTTTGCGAATGGTTTCGCGGTAGGCTACTTGTGGCTGACCCACGTTGGCTTCTACTTTGAATTCCCGCAGCATTCTGTCTACCAGGATTTCCAGGTGCAGTTCGCCCATGCCGGCGATGACTGTCTGGTTGGTTTCTGGGTCAACGTTGACTCGGAAGGTGGGGTCTTCTTCCGAGAGCGACTGGAGGGCTTTGGAGAGCTTCTCCATGTCTTGTTTGGTTTTGGGTTCGACAGCCACGGAGATGACTGGCTCTGGAATAAACAGGGATTCCAGAATCACTGCCGATCCTTCTTCGCAGAGGGTGTCGCCGGTGAAGGTGTCTTTCAAACCCAAGGCTGCTCCCAAGTCTCCGGCCCGGAGTTCCTCAACTTCTATCCGATCGTCGGCTTTAAGGACAATTAAGCGAGAAACCCGCTCTTTTTTGTCTTTGGTGGAGTTGAGGACGTAGGTTCCTTTTTTCAGGATACCGGAGTATACCCGAACAAAGGTCAGGCGGCCGTAAGGGTCTGCCATGATTTTGAATGCCAGGGCTGACAGGGGCGCGTTGTCGTCTGCTGCTCGCTCTGCGGTGTCGCCGTTGGGCAGTAGTCCTTGAATTGGGGGAACTTCCAAGGGCGACGGCAGATAGTCTATCACTCCATCCAACAAAAGCTGAACGCCTTTGTTTTTGAAGGCAGAACCACACAGTACGGGGACTATTGCCCCGGATATTGTCCCTCGACGCAGGGAATGGCGGATTTCGGCTTCCGTTAGTTCTTCGCCTTCGAGGTATTTTGCCGTGAGGGCGTCGCTAGTTTCTGCTACGGATTCGATCAGCTTGGTGCGATATTCTGCTGCGAGTTCTTTTACCTCATCGGGGATTTCTATTTCCTCGATGTCGGTGCCGGTGTTGTTGTTGTAGATGTAGGCTTTCATTTGCACTAGATCTACAATTCCCCGGAAGTTTTCTTCGCTGCCGATCGGGATTTGGACGGGTACGGCATTCGCTCTCATCCGATCGCAAATTTGGGCGTGGACTTTATAAAAGTTTGCACCCATTCGATCCATTTTGTTGACGAACACAATCCGGGGTACATGATACCTATCGGCTTGTCGCCAAACTGTTTCCGATTGTGGCTGCACTCCGCCTACCGAGCAGAAAACGGCTATCACTCCGTCGAGCACTCGCATCGATCGTTCGACTTCGATCGTGAAGTCTACGTGTCCTGGAGTGTCGATGATGTTGATTTTGTAATCTTTCCAACTGGTGGTTATAGCGGCGGCAGTAATCGTAATTCCCCGCTCCCGCTCTTGCTCCATCCAGTCAGTGACTGCTGTCCCCTCGTGCACTTCACCCATTTTGTGAACCATGCCAGAATAGAACAGAATCCTTTCTGTTGTCGTTGTTTTGCCCGCATCTATGTGGGCTGCGATGCCGATGTTGCGAGTTTTTTCTAGCGGGACGATACGTGCCACAGCTATCTCCTTTGATTTTGTGTTGCTGTTATAATACTATTATACTACACAGAACCTTATTTTGCACTCCCAATCGACTTACAAGATAAGTATATTGAGTTTATTGTTACATTTTAATACTTTTTGCAACATTTGTTTGCAAAAATATTAACTATGCGACATGGAGGATTCAGAGAATGTGTGAATTTTCACTTTGGGAGTTTTGAGTTTGCTTCACTAATGGCCGGCAGCATTGCCCCAGGGAAAGCAATCTCAATAACTCAAAATTGACACTTTTCGATTGATCGCCCGATGCTTTTATGCCGCACGATCGACCTCTGATCCATGCCCGATTTGGCAATTAGTACCGGTAGTGAGCAAAAGCCTTGTTAGCTTCGGCCATACGGTGTGTTTCTTCGCGCTTGCGAATAGCACTGCCGGTTTCGTTAGCTGCATCCATCAGTTCGTTAGCCAGCTTGGCTGCCATCGAGCGGCCTGTGCGGGCACGGGCAAATCTGATCAGCCAGCGGAGGGCGAGGGTGGTTCCGCGATCGGAACGTACTTCCATCGGCACTTGGTAGGTGGCGCCACCTACCCGGCGGGCTTTGACTTCTACCAGGGGTGTAGCGTTTTTGACTGCTTTTTCAAACAAGTCTAACGGCTCAGCTCCTGTGCGTTCTTGGATGGTTTTTAGGGCGTCGTAGACGATGCTGGAGGCAACGGATTTTTTGCCGTGCTGCATGATCCGTCTCACCATCATGCTTACCAACCGGCTGTTGTAAGTTGGATCTGGCGGAACTGGACGTTTTTGAATAACTGTGCGGCGAGACATAGTTCTATTTGGGATTTTTGATTTTGATTGATTGAATTTGGGGTTTTCGGCTCAAATCTCGATCGACAGATCAGACTTAATTTTTGCTTTTTCACCCCGGCGGGCGATAGCCGTGTTATTTTTTCGCTTTGGGACGCTTAGCACCATACTTGGAACGACCTTGTTTGCGGTCTTTCACCCCGGCGGTGTCTAATGTACCGCGAATGATGTGATATCTAACTCCGGGTAAATCTTTTACCCGACCGCCGCGGATCATTACTACTGAGTGTTCTTGCAAGTTGTGACCGATACCGGGGATGTAGGCTGTCACTTCAAAACCAGATGTCAGCCGTACCCGAGCCACTTTCCGCAGCGCCGAGTTAGGTTTTTTCGGGGTGGTCGTGTAGACTCTGGTGCAAACTCCGCGGCGCTGGGGGCAACTCTTGAGAGCTGGCGATTTGGTTTTTTTCTGCGTTTGTTCCCGTGCTGAACGGATGAGTTGCTGAATAGTGGGCATGAGTTACGGCATTTCTAGCTTTTTGCTGAATATAGTGATTTGGCGGCATCCGCACTGAAAGTCCCTTCCCCTCTAGGGGGATGGGATAAATGAAAATAATTATGGGTAAGTGAGGATACCAGACTCTATATATTACACGACTAGAGTTTTTTTGGCAAGAAATTTGCCGCAGCAGGCGATCGAACTTCCTTGCCAGAGTTAGAACGTGGCGACCACAACAGGCGAATGGTATGTGACATAATATAATTTAGGCGCAACTGTCATACAGGCCACAGCCGTCAGTAAAATTTGTGGCGATCGATATTTCGATCGCATCACCATTTTCCGCAGACGCCCATCAACTGAGTGCGTGCGATCGCATCACAGCCTCAGAGAGATCGACATCACATAAAGTTATATAAAATTAGCTGACAATAAGCAATATACATTCAGTTGACCGCAGATGAAAACCCAAGCTTATATTCCTGAAAGCATAATTTCCGAACTTTACTTGAACATTTGGAAATCCGGTAAGATCGATAGGACTGTGTTCCACCAAATTCAATACGAAATTAATTCTCAGAGTTTAAGAAGCTCAGACGATGGAAAAATTGTCAGTAGGCTGCTCTATGCAGTGCGGCGGGGATGGCTTTCAGTCATGGACTGAGTTGCTTGGGAGTGTTGAGATTCCCCCAAAGGCAAGCGCGAACAATGCACGCGAGTGAATTAATTTTGAGTTCCGAGTTACAATCTCATCCATAATATTAGAGAGACTCAAAATAGATTCACCGCTCTTGAAAGGCAATATTAAAGTAAAAGGACAGGGTATGTTTAATTATACAGAACTGCTGATCGAGGCTTTCATAAAACAACTGGAGAACGGATACAGTCGCACTTACGGAGGCTACAAATCAGACTATGCCGACATTATTGCCTGGGTGGGGGCAATGGCACTAGAAAACATCGCCAGCAGCGATGCTCTTTATCACAATGTAGAACACGCGATTTGCATTACATTAGTCGGCCAAGAAATCTTGCGTGGGAAACACATTCGCAAGGGCGGAGTATCCTGCGAAAACTGGCTGCACTACATCATTTCTTTGCTGTGCCAAGATATCGGATATGTCAAAGGAGTTTGTCGGCAAGACCAAACATCAGAAGGATTGTATGCTACCGGAAAAGATGGCATGAGAATTGCACTTGCTCCCGGTGCAACAGCCGCCAGCTTAGCTCCTTACCGAGTTGACAGAGCCAAACTTTTTATTGACGAACGCTTCGGCAACCACAAGCTAATTAATGCTGAGATAATTAAGCAGAACATAGAACAGACTCGTTTCTCGGTGCTTGACGGAAACATTGACGAAGATGCAGTTAATTATTCTAATTTAGTTCGCGGTGCTGACTTGATAGGTCAGCTCAGCAACCCGCAATATTTGCAGAAAATTGGCGCGCTGTTTTACGAGTTGGAAGAAAGCGGTGCTACTAAAATTTTGGGATACCGGCATCCGGGCGACTTGCTACAAAGCTACTCTAAGTTTTACTGGAGCGGCATTTATCCTCACATCAGCGAATCTCTCGGTTACTTGCAATTGACCCAAGAAGGCAAACAGATTGTTGCTAGTTTGTACGCTAACGTATTTCGGATGGAACACCAACGTTCCGATTCTGAAGTTGCTTGAGTACAAGTGAAGTCAGTTGTCAGTTGACAGTTGTCAGTTGTCAGTTGTCAGTTGACAGTTGTCAGTTGACAGTTGTCAGTTGTCAGTTGACAGTTGTCAGTTGACAGTTGTCATTGGTCAGTTGTCATTCAGGGCGAACGCATCTAAATTTTATGTTAGCAGAACCTGGTATATTGGAGAATGATTATTGAGTGCCTACCAAATATTTAAT